>CAXTTH010000277.1:0-3551 GCA_964247035.1 uncultured Acetobacteraceae bacterium | reverse complement strand
GCCCGTGACCGTGAACGGCGCGCTGGTGGTCATAGAGCAGCACACGGGCGGGTGGGGATCGGACGGTCAGTCGGCCAGCCGCCTCTCGACCGGAAACGGGGCCGCTGGCCACAGCGGCGGCGGCGGCAGGGCCGGCAACACGGCCGGCACGGCTGGCACTGCGTCAGGCGCGGGGGGAGGGGGCGCCTACGACGCCCAGTCCACCGGGAGCGTGTATCAGGGTGGAGCCGGCGCCGCCGGCTCGCTCAAATACCGCTACCTGCCGTAGCGTCCCATGCACGTTCCCACCCTCCTGGCGCTGGCCACGTCGGCGTCGCAATGGCCCGTGCAGCGCCATCACGCGCCGGCGTGGCTTGGTCGGTTCGCCGTGGCAACGCACGTCGCGCTGACCGGCATCATGGCATGGCTCTCGATCGCCCTGGCGCTTCCAGGCGACACGTTCGGCACGCCGCAATGGTCTGGCTTCGCCCGGGTCGGCACCGAGCAGGGGTGGGCCTACGCGTTCCTCCTGGCGGCGTTTTTCGGCGCCATGGGACTGATCACGGACCGGCGGTGGGTGCAGCTCGTGTCCGTGTTCATCCTATCGACCTCTCACCTGACCGTTGCTGGGTGTTTCCTGCGCGCAACCCAGGCAGGCGGTGCGGTGTCCACCGGCACAGGAACCTATGCCATCATCGCTCTCCTCGGCTTCTACCTGTGCGCCTGGCGTTTCCTTGAGCGATGACGCGCATCAGCCGATGCCTGCGCATGCTGGCTGGCGAGCCTGAGTTCTGGTCGGCGACAAGCCTGCTGCTGTGGTCCAAGTGGGTCTACTGGGAGCCGGTCAGCCTGGTGGACCGCGAACCCTACCATATCCTGGCGCAAGCGATCCCGCCTGGATGGCTTGAGGCAACCGGTTGCCTGATCGGGCTGCTGCAACTGGCCGCCATAGCCTCGTGCCTGTCGTTCGGCCGGTTCCTGGGAGCGCTGCTCGCCGGGTCTTTCTGGGGAACGCTGTGCTACGGCACGTGGCTCGGCAACCGCTCGGCACCCGGCGCTGCGATCTATCTGACCCTGGCCCTGCTCAATGGCGCCGCCGTGTTGCGGATCAACCTCGACAGCCAGGCGCGTCATGACCGATGAGGAGGGCTGGCTCAAGATCGTCACGCCGGCCGCCCTCGTGTCGGCGCTGCCGTTCGTGGTGCGCGTGTGGCAATGGTGGAAAACACGGGGCGACGCCGCGGTGGCGCAGCAGCAGACCTCGATCGAGCGCCGCGACGCCTCGCTGCTGGCGGAGCGTGAGGCGCTCACCAAGGCGCAGGCCGACCTGTTCGCCCAGTTCGAGCGTGACATGGAGCGCGCGCAAGCCGACGCCGAGCGGGACCGCAAGCGGCGCGTCGAAACTGAAGCCCGCCTGGACGAGACGGAGCGGGACCGGGACCGGGGCTGGGACTTGGCGCGGCTCTACTACCGCATGATCCGGGACATGGCGCAGGCGTTGAGCAGTGCCCGCGCCTTGGCAAGCGGGATGGCCGAGCGCACGGTCCCCCCGACCGCGCTGCCCCGGTGGCGGGAGTTCCGCGTGCCGCAGAACCTTGAAGACCCGCCCACCGATGCCGGGGCCGAATAGCCCGCTAGCGCTTCCTAGCCCGTCTCAGGGTTGTCTTTGGGGCCGGCTTTCTGCCCTGCATCAAGCGATGGGAGCAGAGAGAGCTGGGTTCCTGAAGCCTGCTCTTCCTGGTGGGCCATGGCGCACACGGGGCCGATGCCGAGCTTGATCGACACGGTGTCGGTCAAAATGCGCCCGCATCGCCAGCATGTCGCCATGTCAGACCTCGACGCCGAACAGCACGGCGACCCGCATCAGCTCGTCCAAGGTGCTCCCGCGGCTGTGATTGCACTGGGCGCAGGCAATGACGACGTTCTCCAGGATATCCGGCCCATCGCAGCTGAGCGGGACGATGTGCTCAAAGGTGGCGCGGGCGCCCCCGTTGCCGTGCGGTTCCATGCTCGCGAAGCACCAGCAACAGCGCCAGTTCTGCGCCTCGGCCAGCCGCCACCGCAACTCGGGCGTGCGCCATATCGGCCGGGGACGGCCGCCGCGGTGGATGCACCACGCGGCCTCCATCTCAAAGCGCTTCCTGGCCTCGCCGTCCAGCATCAGCTGATCCAGTCTCCGATGCCGTTCCATGCGAGGTCCACCTCCATCGGATGGAAGCCTGCCGTCCCGACCGTCCGGCGCCCCAGCACGACCTCGTAATAGGCAGCCTGCATGAGCCGCAGGCCGCCCAGCGTGTGCATCTCGTGACCAGCAAACCGCACCAGCATCCGGTCCCGGCCGAGTACCTGCGCCTCGTCGCAGCACCAGGCGAGCAACGCGATGGCCCGGGTCAGCCGCTCAGTGCGCCTCGTCACAAACCGGCCCTTGCACGCTCCCGCTTCAGGGCAGCGATTTCCGGCTCGTCAGAGGGCGTGCGAACCCTGTCCCAAGGCTCAAGCCACGCGAGTAGCAGGTCGGCCTGCCAAGCCAACCAGACGCGCTGCCAGGGCCAGAGCGGGATCACTGGAGCACGATCATTAGGGTGGCGAACACGGCAGAGGGTAACGCGATGGCCGCGACAGATGGAGAGACGTGGGCGAATGCGGCCACGCTCGCCCATATGCCCGTGACGCCGATACCTGCGCCGATGCTCATGCTGCTTCCTCCGCCAGAGCCGGCAGAGCGTTCGCTTCTGCCAGCAACCGGGCCATGCGCTTGGGCACGCTGTTGCCCACCAAGTGCATCGCCTCCGTCTTGGTCAGCGTGCGGCGGACGCCCTTGTGCAGGATCTCGGGCGGCAGGCGCAGCTCGTGGGCGGCGGCGGCCTCGTGCGGTTGCAGCATGCGCATGCCGATGTCCACGATGGCATGAGGCTGCCCGGCGACATCGACCGTCACGAGCCCGAAGTGCATCCGCGGGGTGACGGTGTGCAGGGCGTCGGCGGCGTCCTGCGCCACGCCGCCGCGGCCATACCATTTCGTCAGGAAGGCCGCGGTCGCGGCGACGTGGCGGCCGCTGGTGGTGAGCGCCGGCACCGGGGCGTCGGCCGGGCAGGCGGTGCTGGTGCCCCTTTGGTGGACGAGGAACGCGGCGCCGAGCTGCTGCTGAGTGCCCCTGGTTGTCAGGGTTGAGAGCGGCGCGTCCAAGGCGTGGCCGGTGGCGCCGAGGTTATGCTGCGCCATCCAGGCCGCGACCACGGCATGCTTGTTGCTGCCCACCATCGTGCCGATCGGCTGCCGCACGTCCAGCGCCCGAGGCGCCTGGCCGGGCCGCTCGCCGTAGCCGACCTGCGCCAGGCACGCCGCCGTCACGAAGCTGTGGCCCTTGGTGGTCAGCGTGGGAACCGGACTGGCAATGCCGCTTCCCGGGTGGCCGGTGTTGTTGGTCATCAGGGCCGGCGCCACCAGCGCCAGCTCGCCGCGGTGCGCCGTCGTGATGGTGCGCAGCGGCTCCGCCAGGGCGTGCGCCCGCAGCGCGCCGGCGTGGGTGAGCGGCAGGATGAACGGGGCCGGGCTGTCCAGCACGAAGCGGC
>CAXTTH010000276.1:368-3561 GCA_964247035.1 uncultured Acetobacteraceae bacterium | reverse complement strand
CCCCCGAACACGAGCACGCTCAGCAGCAGCAGCGTCACTGCGCCAGCCGCCAGCCGCTGGCCCACCAGGCGCATCACGCGACGGCGGCGTCGTGCAGGAACAGCTGGGTGATGGCGGTCGGCTCCACCCCCGTCACCCCGGCGGCGGTGGCGGTGACCTGGTCGTAGAAATACGCCAGCACCATCGGCGTCTGGTCCAGCAGCAGCGCGTCGATCCGCCCGGCGGCGGCGCGCTGCACGCCGAGGTCGGTGGCGGCGACGTACTCCTTCACCAATGCATCGTATGCCGGGTCGGCGAAGTGCGCGGCGTTCCACGCGCCGCCGCTGCGCAGCGCGGCAGCCAGCATCACGTCCGGCACGCCGCGATGGCCGTAATCGGTGATGCCCATCTCGCAATCCAGCCAGTCCGAGCTGCCGGGCCGTGCCGTGCCGTAGTAGGACGCCGTGTCCTCCACCCTGAGGCGCAGCCTGATGCCGATGGCGGCGCAGGCGTTCTGCACCACCACGGCGTAGTCCGGCATCTCCAGCAGCCGCTCCGTGGTCAGCGTCGCTTCGAAGCCGCCCGCCACGCCCGCCTCGGCCAGCAGGGCGCGGGCGCGGGCCAGGTCCTTCCGGCGCTGCGGCTGCGGGTTGCCGGACGGGTAGAGCGGCGCGATCGGCGAGTCGTTGCCCACCTGCGCGTTGCCGCGGAACAGCCCCTGCACCAGCGCGGGCCGGTCCAGCGTGAGCGCCACCGCCTGGCGCACCCGCTTGTCGGCGAACTTGGGCATGTCGGTGCGCATGTGGATTTGCCGGTGCGCGGAGGAGCGCAGCCGGATCAACTGCACCGCCGGGTCGGCCAGCAAGCCCTGCGCGCCCTGCACCGCCAGCTCCGCCACCACGTCCACCTGGCCGCCCTGCAAGGCCAGGATTTGCGGCGGCTGGTCGGCGAAGAAGCTGAACTCGGCCCCCGCCGGCCATACCGCGCCGCCCCACCAATCCGGGTTGCGCACGAAGGCCGCGCCGAAGCCTGGCGTGTAACGCGCCAGCCGGAACGGCCCGGTGCCGTTGAAGTCGCGCTCGAAGCCGCCCGCGTAGTCCGCCGGCAGGATGACGGCGTTGTAGTTGTCCGAGGACACGTAATACGGAAAGTTCCCGTGCGGCGCATCCAGGTGGAAGGCCACGGTCAGCGCGTCCACCTGCCGCGCGCCGCCGCGGGACAGCACGCCGCGGAAGCTGGACAGCGCGTTGGAGCCGTTGGCCGGGTCCGCCAGCCGGTCCATGCTGGCCACCACGTCGGCGGCGGTCATCGTGCGGCCGTCATGGAAGCGCACGCCGGGGCGCAGCGCGAAGGTCCACACGCTGGCGTCGTCGTTAGGGCGCCAGGAGGTCGCCAGCGCGGGCCGCAGCGCGAGGTCCGGCGTGCTGCGCAGCAGGAACTCGCCCGCCTGCATCAGCATCAGCAGCCCGCCGGTGTCGGACAGCGACACCGGGTCGATCGCGCCCGTCGGCATGGGAGCGGCGACGCGGATGGTGGCGCCCGGCTTGCCCTGCGCCTTGGCCGCCAACAGCGGCAATGCGAGGCCGACCCGGGCGGCGTGCCGCAGGAAGTCGCGGCGGCCGATATGCCCGGCCAGGAACTCGTCGATAACGTGGTTGCCCAGCGCGCCCGCGCTCCGGCGCAGGCGCTCCAGCTCGGCTGGAATCAGCGAGGTAGCGTTCAAGCCCCCATGAGCGGACGAGGCATGATGACCAAGGTGGGTTGGCGAGCGCCCTGAGGGCAACCCGCCACTATCTGACAAAATCACGTGCTTGCCCGCAGATCATCCACTCCGCTCCAGCCGTCCCCGGGCTTGATGGCCATCAAGTCGGCTGCTTCACCGAACAACCGGCGCAGGTCGGACGCCACAGGCTCGCTGCCCTCCAGCGCAATGCAAGCCATATCGTCCAGCGCCAGCCCGTATTCATTGGCATCTATGTATTTGCGAACTTGGCCCAGATCCTGATCCCGCATCTTGGCCGAAATGTATGAGTAGATTTGTTCCAGGTAAGTTTCGATGCGAACGGCTTCTTCTTGCGTCAGAGGCATCGCTTGCTACTTTCTGGATTTCTCGGCACATCCGTAGGGAAACCTAATAAGACAGTTTTTCCGTCACCTTCAACGATCGTCTTGATATCGACGCCATCCCAGGTGCCGCTGACGACAGCGCGTCCGTTGCATCCGGACGCACGAGAAGATGCTGGGCCGTTGGCCACGCTTTCGATCGCGTGCAAGCCATGTCGTTAGGGTGGAAGCTGAAACCATGCGATGTCATCAATCGTAGGATCGCGGCCGAGATCTTGCCATTCCTGCTTGATGCGGTTGATGACGGCTTTCGAGTCTTGCCTGCTCCACGGCCGGAAACCGCCTTCTTGCGTGAGGTTGCCTGCTGCCAACCCACGGTCAAGGAGGCCTTTCACCACTGCAAGCGTTGCGACCTTGGCATCGTTCCCGTTGGTTGCTCCCTGTTTGGCTCGGCGAACAATTTGCCATAAGCCAACATAATCATCGCGAGCCTCTTCTACGAAACTGTTGATGTCATCCATTGTCGGCAATTTGCCTGTCATGATCATTACCGGAACTTCAACTTTTCAATGCAGACGCCTGCGACATCGACATCTATGGTGGGTGGCCCGCTGGTCGATTTTGATCGGTAGCCGATCGTGTCCCCGTTAGGAAGGCGAATTCGCTTCCCGGGATATCGAGGCGGAGTGATGTCGGAGCCACCTTTTGCGAGACGATCAAACATTTCCTCTGCCGTTTGTTTCCCGCCAGGAAGTTCCCGGATGTCTGCGCTGCTTCCTGCTTGTCCCACAAGCCGACCTTCAGGCTTTAAAACGTCAGCAGGCGTCTCTCCTTCTTTGGGCGGCGGAATCGGAACAGCCTCCATGGTAGACCCAGCTCTCGTTGAGCGTCATCCGAAGTTCCATGTGAGTTCCGGTCATGTTCTCGCATCCGGCCCTGTAGCTTCAACGTCCGTCATGCCGAACCAACTGGCTTCGGCAACGTGGCGATGTCGCTCCTCCTCTGTTGGCTCCTGCGCATCAGCAGGACGTTCCATCCGGCCCGGCCAGCTTAGCCAGCCGGGTCGATCGGCGCGGGCGGCACGCCGCCGGCCTCGATCGCCTCGCCCGCCAGCAGCAGCAAGTCCTCCCGGTAGCGCCCCGCCACCAGC
>CAXTTH010000276.1:0-358 GCA_964247035.1 uncultured Acetobacteraceae bacterium | reverse complement strand
CCCCCCCCCCCCCCCACGCCCCCCCGTCCCCCCCCCCCCCCCCGCGCCCCCCCCCCGGGGGGGCCGCCCGCCAGGCCGGTGGAGACCGTCAACCCCGGCAGCCCCATCAGCGGCAGCCCGGTCTGCGTCAGTTGCGCGCGCTGCACCCGCTCGAACCCAGCCGTCCCCTGCATGTCCAGCCCGTCCGGGAACGGCAGCTCGCCCGAGACCGGCAGCAGCAGCACCGGGTGCTTGTGCAGGAACAGCAGCCACTCCCGCGTCAGCCGGGCGCGGCGGACCAGGATCTGCCCCATCGCGTCGGCCGGCAGCGCCTCCGCCTGCGCCCGCACGCCGGCCAGCACGGCAAGCGCCCCCGGGT
>CAXTTH010000275.1:0-3570 GCA_964247035.1 uncultured Acetobacteraceae bacterium | reverse complement strand
GGGATGTGCGGGGTGGAGGAGGAGCGGAATGGGGTAATCGTCACAGGTTAAAGCGGCCTTGAGAAGGCTATTTAGCCAAATACATTTACGACATATGGCTTGAGGTCGTTAAACTAGATGTACCTCGCAAACTTGCGAGGCAAAATCGACCTAAATGAAATCTGTAGCGATACCTTTAGCTATAGAGTGCGAGAAAATAGGTGCCGAGCTAACTTAGTTGATTAGACAATCGGATTAGTCAAAATGCAAAACTTTATGGAAGCGTGGTCTAAAAAGCAGAGTGGCGACACTCAAAAACCTAAAACCGCTCTAACTAGACTAGAAATATCAAAACAATTTTTCACAGAGGAAGAACACCGGGTTAACGAGAAAGCATATTGGGACAGAAGAATCGAAGCCTATAATAGACCAAATTGGATCGGTATTATAACGTTTTTAGCTGCTCTAGTAGCTGCAGCTGGAGGAGTAGGTAGTTACCGTGAGAGTAAGCGGCAAGCTGACATAGCTCAAGATACTTTGGGCGAAATTAGAAATAGCTCCGCTCAAACTGACAAAGCCATCAAAGCAGCCGAAGAGAGTGCCCAGGCCTCCGCTAAGCAAGCTGATATTGCTAGGGATGCTGAGATACAGAATCTCAGGCCCTACGTATTTTTCCGACAGATCGACGTTCCCCATTTGGACGCGTCTGGGAACATAGTTACAGGAAGAAAGATGGAGAACACGGGCCGTAGTGCGGCTTATGACATCCAGCGCGCGGTTTTCTCCAGTATAATGTCAAAGCCTATACCAGGAAATGGCGCTGATCTTTCATACCCTGATGATTCTACCATCATTACAATAGCAAATATAGAGTTCATGCCTCCACAAGATATTCTTGAAGGAGTAACTACTCAAGGCATCTATGACCATAATGCTTGGTCGTCTTTAATAACTGGAGATACAAACCTAGTTTTCGTCGAGTGGGGAACAGCGCGTTATAAGGACGTTTTCGGAGATGTGCATCATCTCTGGTTTTGTAGCACTTGGGATGGTCGTGCGTCCAGAACAGAGAAATGCCCCCGCGGAAATCGCATAGATTGATACGGCCGCGCTAACCCTCACCCTGGCCCTCTCCGGCCAGCAAGGGAGGAAGAATTAAACTACTCCGCCAGAACCCGCCCTACCGCCGGCGCATCCTCTAACCGCCTATCATGCGGCAGCGCCAGCACCACCACCATCCCGACCAGCCCCGCTCCCGCCAGCATCCACAGCCCGCTGTCGAAGCTGCCCGTCAAATCCCGCCTGTACCCCATCGCATACGGCCCGCAGAACCCGGCCAAGTTGCCGATCGCGTTCACCGTCGCGATCCCGCCCGCCGCGGCGGCGCCGGACAGGAAGGCGGTCGGCAGCGTCCAGATGATCGGCAGGCAGGCGAAGATGCCGAACCCGGCGACCGTCAGGCACGCCATCTTCAGCACCGGGTCAGCGAACAGGGTGGAGGCGGCGATGCCAGCTGCGGCCACGAGCAGGGCGAAGGCGGCGTGGCCTTTGCGCTCGCGGTGCGCGTCCGAGTGGCGGCCCCACCAGACCATGCCCACCAGGCCCACGACGTAGGGCAGAGTGGTGACCAGCCCGACTTGGAGGTTGCTCAGGCCACCGAAGCTCTTGACGATGGTGGGCAGGAAGAAGCTCAGGCCGTAATTGGTCGCGTTGGCGCCGAAGTAGATCAGCGCCACCGCCAGCACGCGCGGGTTGGTGACCGCTTGCAACACCGAGAAATGCCCGGCCTGCTCCTTCGCCTGGCGCTCCTGCTGTAGCCGCTGCATCAGCCAGGCGCGCTCGTCCGCGGCCAGCCAATGCGCGTCCGCCGGCTTGTCCGTAAGATAGAAATACACCACCCCCGACAGCAGCAGCGCCGGCACTGCCTCAGCGATGTAGAGCCACTGCCAGCCATGCAGGCCCAGCATCCCGTCCAGGTCGAGCAGCTTGCCGGAGATGGGGCCACCGATGACGGTGGAGAGCGGGATGGCGGCCATGAACAGGCCCACGATGCGCGCCCGCTCCTTGGCAGGGAACCACAGCGTCAGGAAGAAGATGATGCCGGGGAAGAAGCCGGCCTCCGCGAAGCCCAGCAGGACGCGGATGGCGTAGAAGCTGTATTCGCCGGTGACGAAGGCGGTGGCGCCGGACACGACGCCCCAGGTCAGCATGATGCGGGCGATCCACTTGCGCGCGCCGAACTTTTCCAGGAGCAGGTTGGACGGCACCTCGAACACGAAGTAGGCCACGAAGAAGATGCCGGCGCCGAAGCCGAACGCCGTGTCGGACAAGCCGATGTCGCCGCTCATGGTCAGCTTGGCGAAGCCGACGTTGACCCGGTCCAGGTAGGCCACGAAGTAGCACAGAACCAGGAACGGCACGAGCCGCAGCGTCACCCGGCGGATGGTCCGGCGTTCCAGCTCCATGGCTGCATCTCCCCTGCCCGCCCGTTGCCCGGGCCGTTGCGGGGGACAGTGGCGAAGCGGCGGGCGGCTGCCAAGCCTATTTCAGCGGGTCGTGGCCCCAGTTCATCAGCGACTTGCGCCACCGGGTCTCCGTCACGTCGCCGTGGGGGCGCTGCTTGGAGTGGCGGTGCACGTAGCCCACCACTTTGCGCATGGCTTCGTAGTCGGCCTCGTCCAGGTCGCTGGCCTTCTTGGCGCGCAGCTCCAGGATGCGGCGGCCCATCTCGTGGCCGACCGACTCCTCGCCGCCGTCATGCGCCTTCTCGCCCCCGTGCGTCATGCCGACGGTGCGGCTTTCCTCGCCGTCCAGCCATTTGCGCAGGGTGGCCGGCGTCATGTTGACCAACTGCTTGAACTCGCGCGCGGTTTCGGTCCGTTCGGCCTTGTCCATCTCAGCCATGGGCGTGCAGCGCCTTTTCCAGTTCCGCCTTCTTCATGCGGGTGCGGCCCTTGATGCCGTGGCTGGCCGCCTGCTTCAGCAACTCGGCCCGCGTGCTGGCATGGCCGCGGTGCTCGGCGGCCTTGGCCGCCACGTCCTTCGGCTGCGCGGAGTGCTGCTTGCCGCGGGCCGTGTCCGCCCGCTTCTTGTCCGAGGTGCGCTGGTATTCCTTGTCCGTCAGGGACTCACGCGCCTCCTTGGGCAGATAGCGCTCGCCGGTCTGGCCGCTGTCCTCGCCGGACTTGGTGCCCCAATCCTCGCGGCCCCATTGCACGAGGTGGTTGTCCGGGGATTTCTCGTCCTCGTAGCCGCCGCCCTCGTGCTTGTACTCGTTCACGGCCATCTGCGCCTTGCGCGCGGACCATTGGCCGGGCTTGCCGCCCTTGTCGCCTTGCGTGACCTCTTCCTTCACCTTGTCCCACAGCTTGGGATCGGTCTTCTCCGCACCCTTGGCCATCGCTTCGCCCTCCTGAGCGGGCAACGCCGGCCGGACGCCCAGGTTCACTCCTCGGCGTAGGGGTTCTTGGTGCCGCGGAACTGCAAGCGGACGGGGGTGCCGGGCAGCGCGAAGGTGTCGCGCAGGCCGTTGACCAGGTAGCGGCGGTAGGCCTCCGGCGTCTGCTCCGCCCGGGTGCCGAAGATGATGAA
>CAXTTH010000274.1:2541-3573 GCA_964247035.1 uncultured Acetobacteraceae bacterium | reverse complement strand
GACCGCCCAATTCCATCGTCGCCCGCTTCATGTGCAGCCCGGCCAGCGCCGCCATCACCGTGGACCGCGCCCGCACCGCCCCGATCCCGATCGCCATCCCCGGCCTCGGCGGCGAGCTGGGCGCGCAGGTGACGGAGGTGATCGTCGCCGACTTGCAGCGCAGCGGCCTGTTCAAGCCGGTGGGCGGCGGCGCTGCGGGGGGCGACCAGCCGGACTTCGCCGGCTGGAAGGCCACCGGCGCGCAGGCGCTGGTGACTGGCAACGCCAGCGCCGGCCGGGTCGAGTTCCGCCTGTGGGACGTGCCGGTGGGCCAGCAGATCGAGGGTACCGCCTACACCACCCAGGCCGGCAACTGGCGCCGGGTCGCGCACATCATCGCGGACGTGGCCTATCAGCGGCTGCTGGGCGAGAAGGGCTATTTCGACACCCGCATCGTCTACGTCGCCGGCTCCGGCCCGCGCGACCGCCGGGTCAAGCGGCTGGCGATCATGGACCAGGACAGCGCCAACAACCGCTTCCTGACTGACGGCTCCTGGCTGGTGCTGACGCCGCGGTTCCATCCGTCGCAGGACGAGATCGTGTTCATGTCGTACGCCAACAACCGGCCGCGGGTGTACTCCTTCAACCTGAACGGCGGCGGCCAGCGGGTGCTGGGCGAGTTCGACGGCATCACCTTCGCCCCCCGCTTCGCGCCGGACGGCAGCCACGTCATCATGTCCGTCACCCGCGGCGCCGGGTCGGACATCGTGACGGTCGGCCTGGGCGGGGGCGCCGGGCGGCGGCTGACGCAATCCGGCGCCATCGACACCAGCCCGTGCTACAGCCCGGACGGCTCGCAGATCGTGTTCAACTCGGACCGCGGCGGCGACCAGCAGCTGTATGTCATGGGGGCGGGCGGCGGGGGCGCCAAGCGCATCTCGTTCGGCAGCGGGCGGTATGCGACGCCGGTGTGGTGGGCGCGCGGCGCCCGGCGCGCCTTCACCCGGCGCGGCGCGCGCGTCGGCCTCGGCGGGATGCAGGACCACCTGAATC
>CAXTTH010000274.1:0-2531 GCA_964247035.1 uncultured Acetobacteraceae bacterium | reverse complement strand
GTGTTCGGGCGGGGGGGGTTTGGCGCGGGGGGGGGGGGCGCGGCGCGGCGACCTGATCGCCTTCACCCGGCTCGGCTCGAGCTTCGGCATCGGCGTGATGCACCCGGACGGCTCCGGCGAGCGCATCCTGGCCGAGAGCTTCGACGTGGAGGGTCCGACCTTCTGCCCGAACGGCCGGGTGCTGATGTATTTCTCGGAAAGCGCCTCCCGCGACAGCCGCGGCACCGGCTACGGCTCGCGCCTGGCCTCCATCGACATCACCGGCTTCAACGGCCGCCCGGTGCAGACGCCGACCGACGCCTCGGACCCGGCGTGGTCGCCGTTGCTGGGGTAGGGGCCACAGTCTGCTGCTGAACGGCCAGAGCGGCGCACCATGCCAGCAGGGCACGCCTTGGAGGCGGCGTCCCACCTAAAGCGGCGACCTCGAAGGTGCATTCCGAAAGAGACAGATCATGCGTGTCCCGTTTCATCTTGCCATACAGGCGCAGCCTGGAACCAGAGCCGAGCGTCACCAGCCAACCCGTGCGTTTCTAGCGCTTTCAGCTTTCGGCGTGATGGTGCTTTGGCTTCTGTCGCCCATTCTCCATTCCGTTCAGGTCGAGGGCTTTACTGCGCAAATCCAGATTGAGGCAATTGCGTCAAGCTTGAATATGACTGACCACGCAAACCTTTCGTATCCTATCCACGCAGAATACTTCTACACCACACGCCTTGGAGTAATTTACTGTCTCCAATTTTTGATGTGGGTTTTTGGCACGACATCAGATGTCACATTCCGGCTGTTGACCGGGATTTCTTTCATTGCCTTCGCTGGATGCACGCTGGCGATCGGCCGTCGTTACTCCCAGGTTGGGCTCCTCGCTCTTGGCAGTGCCCTTCTCCTGACGCCAGGTATCTCTGAGCTGGGATTTTTCTTCAACGACAACGTTGTTTCGGCATCCTTTGCCATGCTCGGGATTGCGCTGCTGCCACCTGGATGCGGTAGGCCGCCCATGCCTTTCAGAGCCTTGTTCGCACGTGGGCTCTGCGTCGGGATAGCGATCGGCCTTGCCATTCTTGCCCGCACGGACGCCGTGCTGCTGCTGCCCGTGCTTGCTGCATTTGCCTGGCTGGAAGCCAAGAGGTGGCCGGACTTGCTTGTGCTGGGCGGCATTGTGGCATTGGGTTTACTTGGAACGATCACGGCGTCGTTTTACTTCTCGGGAAGCTCGGTGATCCAAGCTGTGCAGATCGCTCGCTTCTTCGATCACCTGCATGAGGGATTCAGGTCAAGAGCCGCTTCAGCATCCATACTGATCCTTTTTATTGGCTTACCCAACCTTTTGGTTCTGCCAATCGGGCTTGTCCACAATTTCCGGGAGGCAAATCTCAAGCAAATCGCCGTCCTGATTTTGCTGCCGGTGGCATTTCTGCCTTACATGGTTTTGCACGCCCTCGAAGCGCGGCAATTCTATCCCCTGCTTGCGCCATTCATCGCCATCCATGGCGGACGGGGCATCCAATGGTTGGCTCAGGCGGCCACCGGCCGGAGCCGCCCCGCCGCCTGGGCCGCGACCGCCGTGGTCGGCGCGGCCATGCTGGTTTGGCTGGCGCCGCCGGTCTTCGTGCCGGTCAAGGACGGGCCTCGGGCGGTGCTTGGCAGGTTGTGGTCTCCGATCCTTTGGTTCCAGTGGCAATCTTCGATAGAGGCGACGCTGCGGGATATCCGCGGCCCGATCGAACAGGCCGGCGATGCACCACGGGTGGCCGTGATCACCACTCAGTTTGACAGTGACCACTACCTGCAACTGCAACTATGGCAGGCTGGTTTCCGGCCGATGCTGGCTCAGGATGCCGTTCCTGGCTGCACGGGCGGGTTTGAGGCGTGGCGCAAGAACGGCCGCGAGGTGTTCCATATCCGAACAGAAAACCCGCACATAATGAACCACAGTCGGGCAGATTACCTGGCTGCCTTGCAAATACAGCAAGCTTTTCGTTGTCCAGCGATGCTGAAAGACACAACGTTCTATGTCTCTGACAGCGGCACTCATCCTGACGACCCGCTGATGAGTTACCTCTACAGCGAACACCCTGAGTTGAAAGCTAAGTCCGAGACCTTTGGATGGCCGGAAAGCACCGCACTTTACCTTCAAAAGAAGCTGTCAAGGAGCCGGCTGGACAAGTTCGCCACCTATTTCAATTCGACGGTGCTCCTCACGCCTGAACAGGTCGCAGATCTCTCAAGCTACGCCGACGCCACTGTAAAGATCGAAGCTGCGGAGTCGGCCGGGTCGTACCCTGACTACAACCAGCTCATGGCATCTTATGGCTATAGGTTCTGGCATCCCCGCACTACCGCGGAGTAGTTCGAGGCTGCAAGCCGGCCATCCCGCGGCATCGTAAGTCATGGCAGGATCGCGTCCCCGCTCTCCACCAGCAGCGGCCGGCTCGCCCCCGCGCTGGGCCGGCCCCAGACGATCTGCCCCACCGCCTGGCAGTGGCCGCACACCGGCCGCCATTCGGCGTGCACCGTGCCGCACACCTCGCAGTTC
>CAXTTH010000273.1:0-3575 GCA_964247035.1 uncultured Acetobacteraceae bacterium | reverse complement strand
CTGCCCGTCATTCCTAACAATCCAACCCGAAAGCGGCTGCACCCGTTCGATGAGACAGCCTATCGAGCACGGAACGCCATCGAGCGAATGTTCTGCCGCCTCAAAGATTGGCGCCGCATCGCAACTCGCTACGACAAGCTCGCCGTCAACTACGCCTCAGCCGTCGCACTCGCAGCCATCGTCATGTGGTGGACCTGAATGAGTCTGGACCCTAGTGCGCGGCGCCGTGGAGAACCCAGGACATCGGACCATCCAAGGGCAGGAACCCGCGACGGGTTGTAGATCCGTGAAGCGCAATAGCGCTTCACGGGCGCGGCGTTTGCCGCCCGTGGTGCCCGCCGCGGAAGGGCACGTATGATTGATTGAAGGTGCGGGGCGGGGGGGACGCGTGGCGCAGGGGTGAGTTCGTTAGCGGGAACGGCGTCGAAATCGAGACGTACCTCGATGGCCACGGGCCGGCGTTCGTCATCCTGCCATCCTACGGCCGCGACGGCGCCGGGGATTACGACGACATCGCAATGCGGCTGGCCGAAGCGGGCTGGAAGGTGTTGCGTCCCCAGCCTCGCGGAATTGCCGGCTCGAAGGGACCGATGGCCGGCGTCACGTTGCATGACCTCGCCAACGACGTCGCGCTGTCCATCCGCGACCTGGCCGAAGGCCCTGCCGTCGTGCTCGGGCATGCTTTTGGCAACTTGGTCGCGCGCATGCTAGCCACGGACCATCCGGCCTCGGTAAAGGCGGTAGTCCTCGCGGCGGCCCAGGCCACCAAGGTCTCCGAGGACGTCGCCAGGACGCCCTTTGTCGCCGGCGACCTGTCCGCCCCCCGAGCCGAACGACTCGCCGCGCTGCGCAAGGCGTTCTTTGCGCCAAACCATGATGCCACACCCTGGCTCGAAGGCTGGTTTCCCGAAACGCTTAGGATGCAGCGCGCCGCGGTCGGAGCGGTCGCGCAATCAGATTATTGGGCGTGCGGGACCGTGCCGGTGCTCGAGATCATCGCCGAGCATGATGCCTTCAAGCCGAAGAAGTATTGGCAGGAACTGCAAAGCCAGCTCGGCGACCGCGTTGCCACGGTGGTGATTGACGATGCTGGCCACGCGCTTTTCCCGGAGCAGCCGAACGAAACCGCCGCTGCAGTGTTGCCCTGGGCAGCGCGTTTTCTCCAAGGCGATTGACCGGATGTCATGGATCTAACCTCAACGGCGCCGCCGCCGCCAGGCTTGCTCGTTGTGGTTGGCGGAATGGCGGCTTTCGGCTTATACGTTGCAGGCTCATTACAATGTCCACTGGAGTCCCGTGCTCGGCAGGGCTGCCCTTCTTACAAAGCGAGAAGGCAGCTAGCCTACCGCCGTTGTCGCCGTGTCCCGCTCCAGTGTACATCGGGCGGCGGGAGGGGTGCCAATCCCGCGAATGTAGTCCATGATCTCTGGCCGTTCCGGAACCAGCTTGAACTAGGTCGTCCAGCTCAGCGCCGTGCCACATAGCATGCCGGAGGCGCTGAAGCAGTCCCCCAGCAGGTTTGGGCCGGGGCCGGGGTGGCGACCACCGCGCCCAGCGCCGTGTCGAACTCGGCTTAGCACTACCTGGGCGCTTTCAGCTGACAGGCGCGCCGCCATGTTCGGATGGGCGTGATTGGATGGAGCGTTGGCGGACGTGGATGGTGGTCTGCGTGACCTGGCTGGTTGGCTGGAGCCGTTCAGCGACCAGGGCAGCCAACACACGTCCCTGGCGTTCGGCAAGCGCTGCCGCGAGGCCAGTGTGCGGCCGTCCATGGGTTCTGTGGGCGACGCGTACGACAACGCCATGTGCGAGAGCTTTTTCGCAACCCTCGAATGCGAGCTGCTGGAGCGGCGCTGCTTTGCCTCGCAGGTCGAAGCGAAGATGGCCTGCTTCAGCTTCATCGAGGGCTGGTACAACCCCGTCCGGCGGCACTCAGCCCTGGGCTACCGGTCGCCCATGGCCTACAAAGCAGCTGCGGAGGTCGCCATAGCAGAACCCTCGTAAACCAAGCCCCCAACACTCCACGAAAACGGGGCAGCTTCAGTGCAAGGCGCGCAACGCGCGTTCAGCGTCGTGACCGCAAAGCGGCCACAGCATGCGACGAGCGGGTGGGAGCCTTCCTCGAACGCCCCCTTGTCGGCGAATGGCCCTACCTGTGGCTGGATGCCACCTGCCTTAAGCAGCGCGAAGGTGGGCAGATCAGGACGGTGGCAGTGACAATCGCCGTGGCGGTGAACACCGAGGGCAAGCGGGCGGAGCGGCAAAGGTTCCGGGTGCGCAGCGCGTGGAAAGCCGGCGCAGGGGATCGTGGGCCTGCACATCGGGCTTTCGGAGGCGGAGACCTTCTGGGCGACGTTCCTCAAGGGTTTGGTCAAGCGCGGCCTGCGGGGCACCCACCGATCGAGCGGTTGAACAAGGAGGTCGAACGCCGCGCCGATGTCGTCGGCATCTTTCCCAACGAAGGTGCGATCGTCAGATTGATCGCTGCCGTGCTGCGCGAGGCCAACGACGAGTGGCAGCTCCAGCACCGCTACACGCAGACGCAGGCCATGGCCGAACTCACACCAAGGACGATAGACGCCGAGCCCACCCAGATCGCCACCGCAGCCGAATGATCCGTGGCCATTTCCATCACACCCAGAAATCCCACCACATTGACGGACGCAATCCCAGCGGGCTGCAGGCTCTTGCACCCGCCGGAGCCAAGCAGCCCCGCAAGTAGAGCGGTGCCCAGGCTCGCCGCGTCTTGCGGCCGAGCACCGCTAGAAACGGAGCCAGCTACGTATCCAGGTCCCGCGTGCGTCCATGCATATCCGACGTCGCAACCTCCACCACCCACTCAACGGGTGGGCGGAAAAGACCTAAACTGAAACTGCCCAGGTAGCGCTAGACGATCGCCAGCGCATCAGAAAAGGCTGACTTGTGGGAGTGGCGACCGGTTTACCGTCCAAGTCAGTTTTCGGCGCTGGAGATGGGCGTCAAACATGCTGCCCCGCATAGGACGGTTGAAAGTTGAATTCAGGTCGAAGTGAAATCGGAGTAATTTTCTATTTGCAAAGATGACAACTTCAGGAAATAATTTGCAGCAGTGTTTAATGGCGTCACTCTTCTGGCCGCTCCGGCCAGTTGTGCCGCGGATACCGCCCCCGCATGTCCCGCCGCACATCGGCCCACGCTCCCGCCCAGAACCCGGCCAGGTCCGCCGTGATCGCCACTGGCCGGCCTGCGGGCGACAGCAGTGCGAACTGCAACGGCATCCGGCCGCCCGCCAGCAGCGGCGTGGTGCGCTGGCCGTAGAACGCCTGCGCCCGGGCAGACGCGACGGGCACCGGCTGCAGGTAGTCGATCGCCGCCCGGCCGCCGGGCAGGGCCAGGTGGGTCGGCAGGTCGCGGTCGAGCCGGGCGGCGGCTTCCCATCCCAACATCCCGCGCAGGGTCGCATGCAGATCAAGCTTGGCCGCGTCTGCCAGCTTTGCGGTGCCGAGCAGCTGCGGGGCCAGCCAGTCCTGCACGCCGGCCGCCAGCGCCGCCCTGCTGCGCCAGATCGACCCGGCAGTGCCCGACCTGTCGGACGC
>CAXTTH010000272.1:0-3604 GCA_964247035.1 uncultured Acetobacteraceae bacterium | reverse complement strand
AGCGCGAGCTGGCGGCCCCGGACCTGTACCGCCGCCGGCCGGCGCGGTTCGCGGAGGCGACGGCGGGCCTGGCGGCGGCGCAGGCCAAGCTGGCGGGGGCGGAGGAGCGATGGCTGGAGCTGGAAGGGCGGCGCGAGGCGTTCGAGAGAGTCCGTTAAAGCATTACCTTGCCAGCAAAGTTGTGTACCATGGCGGGAGGCTAGGGAGACGGTGCGTGGCATATGACAAGCCTTTCCCGATCGTGGGCGCCGGCGCGTCGGCTGGCGGGGTCGAGGCGCTGGAGGGCTTGTTCCGCGGCTTGCCGGACAATCCCGGCCTGGCGGTGGTGGTGGTCACGCATATCGGGCCGGACCGCCAGAGCACGCTGCCCGACATCATCGCCCGCTACACGAACATGCCGGTCTCTGCGGCGCAGGACGGCGAAGCGGTGGAGGTCAACCGGGTCTATGTGCTGTGCACGGATGCGGTGGTCGGCATCAAGGACCGGCGGCTGAGCCTGACCCAGCAGGATTTGGAGCGCCGGGAGCGCAAGCTGATCGACCTGTTCTTCTGCGCGCTCGCGGTGGACCAGGGCGAGCACGCGGCGGGCATCGTGCTGTCCGGCGGCGACGGGGACGGAGCGATCGGCGTCAAGGCGATCAAGGAGCATGGCGGGCTGACCTTCGCGCAGGCCGACGACCAGTACGGCCCGGCGCACCCGGACATGCCGCGCAGCGCGGTCGCCACCGGGTTCGTGGATTTCGCGGTGCCGGCGCGCGACATGGGCGCCAAGCTTGCCGAGTTCGCCCGCAGCCAGGCGGTGCTGGAGCTGCTGGGCGCGCCGTGGCCCGAGATGGCGGACCCGGAGCCCCTCGCCGCGGCGCGGGCGGAGATCTGCGACATCCTGCTCACCCAGGTCGGGCACGACTTCGCGGGCTACAAGGTCAAGACGTTCCTGCGCCGGGTGCACCGCCGCATGCAGGTGGTGCAGATCGAGAGCTTGCCGGACTACGTGGCCCGGCTGCGGCAGAACCAGGCGGAAGCGGGGGCGCTGTTCCGGGACCTGCTCATCAACGTCACCGATTTCTTCCGGGACGCGGAGGCGTTCGAGAACCTGGCGGCGCTGGTCATCCCGGGCTTGTTCGAGGGCCGCGGGCCGGGCGACACCGTGCGGGTCTGGGTGCCGGGCTGCGCCACCGGCGAGGAGGTGTACTCGATCGGCATCCTGCTGCGCGAGCACATGGACGGGCTCGAGACGCCGCCGCGGGTGCAGGTGTTCGCCACCGACATCGACGACCATGCGCTGGGGGTGGCCCGGGCGGCGCGCTACCCCGGGGTGCTGCTCAGCGCGGTGTCGGCGGAGCGGCGCAAGCGGTTCTTCGTGGCGGACGGCAGCAGCTACGTGATCGCGCGCGAGGTGCGCGAGCTGTGCGTGTTCTCGCCGCACAGCGTCATCCGGGACCCGCCGTTCTCGCGCATGGACCTGGTGTCGTGCCGCAACCTGCTGATCTACTTCGGGCCGGACGTGCAGGGGCAGGTGATCCCCACCTTCTACTACGCGCTGCGCCCGCAGGGCTTCCTGTTCCTCGGCACGTCCGAGAACATCGGCCAGTTCCGCGACATGTTCGCCCCGCTGGACAAGCGGCACCGCATCTTTCGCAAGCGGCAGGACATCGCCGGGTCGCTGCGCCTGCCGCTGCCCATGCGCGCCGCGCGGCCCGGCGCTGGCGCTGACCAGCCGGCGGCGAAGGTCGGCGGGCCGCTCGCCCTGCGGCAGTCGGTGCAGTCGCAGATGCTGGACCGGTTCGCGCCGCCGCACGTGGTGGCGAACCGCGACGGAGACATCGTGTACTACTCGGCCAACACGGGGAAGTACCTGGAGGCGGCCTCGGGCCTGCCCACGCGGCAGCTTCTGGCGCTGGCGCGCAAGGGGCTGCGGATCGACCTGCGGGGGCTGTTCCGCGACGCGGTGGCGCGCAAGCAGACGATGACGCGCTCCGGCGTGGCGCTGGAGGGCGATGACGGCCGGGTGCAGCTGGTGACGCTGACGGTGGACCCGGTGCTGCACCACGAGGGCGAGCCGCTGCTGCTGGTGATGTTCATCGACGAGGGCGAGGCCGTCAGCCGCGAGGAACAGGCCGCCGGCGCCCAATCGCGGCAGGACAGCGCCAACGTGCAGCTGGAGCAGGAGCTGACCGACACGCGCGAGCGGCTGCAAGCGCTGGTGGAGCAGTACGAGACGGCGCTGGAGAAGCTGAAATCCTCCAACGAGGAGATGCAGTCGGTCAACGAGGAGTACCAGTCCGCCAATGAGGAGCTGGAAGCGTCGAAGGAGGAGCTGGAATCGGTCAACGAGGAGCTTTACACCGTCAACCTGGAGCTGAACGGCAAGGTCAAGGCGCTGGGCATCACCCAGAGCGACCTGCAGAACCTGTTCGACAGCACCAACGTGGCCACGCTGTTCCTGGACCACGCGCTGGTGATCCGCTCCTTCACGCCGGCGGTGGCGCAGGTGCTCAACGTGCGCCCGGGGGACCGCGGCCGGCCGATCACGGACCTGTCCAGCCGCATCGACATGCCGGGGCTGCTGGAGGACGTGACGGCGGTGCTGCAGGGGGCGGAGGCGGTGGAGCGGCCGATCGAGCTGGCGGGAGGGCAGCTGCACTACCTGGCGCGGATCACGCCCTACCGGGATGCGGCGCAGACGCGGGTGGGCGCGGTGGTGACGTTCGTGGACATCACGGTGCTGACGCGCTCGGAGGCGCGGCTGCGGGTGCTGGTGGCGGAGTTGCAGCACCGCACGCGCAACCTGCTGGGCGTGGTGCAGGCCATCGCGCGGCAGACGGTGGGGCGCGGCGGGTCGGTGGACGCCTTCAAGGAGCGGCTGGCGGCGCTGGGCCGGGTGCAGGGGCTGATCAGCCTGGCGGACGACGACAAGGTGGAGCTGGGCGAGGTGGTGCGGCTCGAGGTGCTGGCGCACGGGTCTGAAGCGACTGGGCAGGTCTCGATCGACGGGCCCAGCATCCTGCTCGATGTCGGGCACGTGCAGTCCATGGCGCTGGTGATCCACGAGCTGGCGACCAACGCCCTCAAGTATGGCGCGTTGCGCGCCGCGGAGGGCTGCCTGCGGGTGGCGTGGCGGATCGAGGACCGGCAGGGGACGGACTGGCTGGTGCTGGACTGGCGGGAGAGCGGGGTGGCGATGCCGCCCGGCGCCGGAGGGCGGAGCGGGTTCGGCAAGCGGCTGATCGAGCAGTCTCTGGCCGCGACGCTGCAAGCCAGGACGCGGCTGGGCTTCGAGCAGGACGGCGTGCACTGCCTGATCGAGATGCCGGCCAGCCGCCTGGCCGGCGCCGGCGGCGTGCGGCAGGGGGCGGCAGCGGTCTAGATGCTGGTTGGCTCGGGCTTGCTGGCGGGGCGGCGCGTGCGGGGGGGGGAGGACGAGTACCTCATCGCCTGCGACATGGTGGAGCTGCTGGAGCGCGCCGGCGCGGTGGTGGTCGGCCCGGTCGGCTGGGCCGAGGACGCGCTGGCCCTGCTGGCGGCGCGGCCGCCGCTGGACCTGGCGGTGCGCGACATCGACCTGCCCGGCCAGCCGTCCTACGGCGTGGCGGCTGCGCTGGCC
>CAXTTH010000271.1:0-3627 GCA_964247035.1 uncultured Acetobacteraceae bacterium | reverse complement strand
CTTCACGGGTGCTGCGGCGGACGCGGGCGCCGGCGCGGTCGGAGCGAGCTGGTCGAGCGCGCCAGGGTTGACGCTGACCTGGGCCAAGGCAGCGCCAGGCAGCAGCAGGGCAATCTGGAGGGCGCAGCGGATCACGTGCGTAACGTAGCTTGCGCCGCCCGCGTGGCCAACGTCCTAAGTTCTGCGGTGCAAGGCACTCAACCAGGCCTGCCTGCAAGAGCGCCTTTCCGGCTTGCGGCCTGCTCTATGATCGAGTGATGCGCCCAAACTCCCGCCATCCCGCCGGACGCCGCGGCGAGAGCCAAGGCATGCAGCGGGCTCGCTGCATCGCCCGCGGCATAGACGCCGCCGATGGTCGTCTGGCTGCAGCCATCCACTCGGATATGCTGACCGGTGATGCCGTCGTCGAACGCGCAGCCGAGCTGCTCGGCCAGCGGACTTGCCACATGCGTCCTGGCGCCGATGAAAACCGCCGAAAGGGGCACGACCCGCCCGTCGCCCAGCCTGACGGCTTCAAGGCCCGGCGCCGCGCCGAGCAGCTCTGTCACGGGGCTGCGCTCGACCCGCACCCCACGGGCGGCGAACTTCGCCAGTTGCTCGTCATCGGGCTCGAAGGCGCCTTGCGTGAAGTAGGTTGTCGGCCCCCAGTCCGGGATCAGGACGGCTTGGCGCGCCGACATCGGATGGTTGGCCAGCACGCCCAGCTCCTGTCCGCCGAACTCATAGCCGTGGCAGTAGGGGCACAGCACGACGGTGGAGCCCCATCGCTCCTGCATGCCCTGGATCGGCGGCAGCTCGTCATGCACCCCGGTCGCCAGGATGAGGCGTGTGGCCCGCCTTTCCTGGCCATCGCTCATGGTGACGACGAAGTCCTCATCCGTCTTGCGCGCCGTAGCAGCCTCCCCTTGCGCCAACGTGGCAGCAGGGTAGGCGAGAAGCTGGGCTTCGGCCTCCCGCAAGATATGGCGGGGAGACTTGCCATCCTGGCCCAGGAAACCGTGCGCGGCCCGTGCGACGCGGTTGCGGGGCGATCCTGCATCGATCACGAGGACCTGGCGGCGAGCACGGGCGAGCTGCAGTGCCGCAGACAGGCCGGCATAGCTTCCGCCGACGACGATGGCGTCATGGATCATCCGACGCATCTCCGAACTATGGTGGGACCGCCCTGGGACGGGCGACGTGGCGGCCCTTGGATTGCTGAATGCCGGTCGGCGGGGCCAGCCGGCCAAATCGCCTGCACCCTAATCTTGCTGGCGCAGGCCTATGCGGCGCGAGCGGTCGCGATGCCCTCGGCAACCACCTCCAGCAGCTTGGGATGCAGGTATGGGTTGGCAGCCACCATGTCCACGCCGGAGACGTCCATGACCGGCTCTCCGCCGGTCGAGTCCGTGGCGTAGCCGCCGGCTTCCCGCACGATCAGCATGCCCGCTGCCACGTCCCATGGCTTAGGCCCGAGTTCCCAGTAGCCGTCATACCGGCCGGCCGCGACCCAGGCGAGGTCCAGCGCCGCTGCGCCGAAGCGCCGCACGCCGGCCACCATCGGCATCAGCGTGCCCAGCGTGCGGGCGAAGGCCAACCTGCGGCCTGCCGGAACAGAGGCGAACGGGATGCCGGTGGCGAATAACGCGTCCTTGATCTCGCGGCGGCCCGACACGCGCAGCCGCCGCTCGTTGAGGAACGCGCCCGCGCCCTTCTCGGCCCAGAACATCTCGTCGTTCACCGGGTTGTAGATGCACCCGGCGACGATCTCGCTCACTACGTCGTTGCGCCGCTCCAGCGCCACGCTAATACACCAGTGCGGCACGCCATGCAGGTAGTTCGTGGTGCCATCCAGCGGATCGACGATCCAGCGCCAGGACCAGTTCGGGCTGCCGACGGCGCCGCCCTCCTCCAGCAGGAAGGCGTAGCCCGGACGGGCGCGCTCCAGCTCGGTGCGGATCGTCTGCTCGGAGCGGAGGTCGGCCTGGCTGACGAAGTCGCCGGGGCCCTTCACGCTGACCTGCAGCTGCTCGACTTCGGCGAAGTCCCGCACCAGGCGGCGGGACGCCTTTTGCACGGCGTTCTGCATCACCGTCATGTGCGGGGAGAGCTGGAGGGCCATCAGCCTTTCGATCGCTCCACGTAGCTGCCATCCTCGGTCTTGACCACGATGCGCTCGCCCGACTCGATGAAGGGCGGCACCAGTGTCTTGATGCCGTTCGAGAGCTTGGCCGGCTTGTAGGAGCTGGCGGCGGTCTGCCCCTTTACCACCGGGTCGGCCTCCTCGACGGTCAGGATCACGGTCGCGGGCAGGTGGATGCCGACGGGGTCGCCCTCCACGGTATCGACCTCGACCTTCATGTTGTCTTGCAGGAAGGCCACTTGGTCGCCGAGGATTTCCGCTGGGATCATGGCTTGATCGAAGGTTTCCGGGTCCATCAGCACCAGGTTGTCACCGTCGGTGTAGGAGTAGGTGTAGTCCTTGGTGTCGGTCATCAGCCGTTCGACCGTGTCGGCGGTGCGCCAGCGCTCGTTGGTCTTGTTGCCGGTCTTCATGTTGCGCATCTCGACCTGGATGAACGCGCCGCCCTTGCCCGGCGTGATGATCTGCTGCTTCAGCACCGTCCAGCGGTTGCCCTCGTGCTCGATCACCTGGCCGGCGCGGATCAGGTTGGCCTGCTGCTTCATGGTTCGTCGGGCTTTCGCGCGGGATGGGAGGGGCGGAGGTCTAGCCCGGGGCGTCTGCCGCAGCAAGCGCATGGACGTGGCCTGCCGGGTCCCGCACGGCACCGCCGTCCCCGCCTTCGTCCAGGTAATCCGGCCCGATCGGCACCTTGCCGGCGCCACCGGGGATGTCCAGCACGTAGGTCGGCCAGGCCAGGCCGGTGACCCGGCCGCGCAACTGGCCCAGCAGCGCACGGCCCTCCGCGATGGGCACGTGAAAACGCGCGGTGCCCGGCGCCGGGTCCAGATGGTGCAGGTAGTAGGGCTTCACCCGGGCGGCCAGCATGGCGCGGAACAGGGCTTCCAGGGCACCCGCGCTGTCGTTCACGCCGCGCAGCAGCACGGATTGGCCGAGCAGCGGCACCCCCCGCCGGCTGACCGCAAGCAAGGCGGCCACGGCGTCGGCCGTCAGCTCGCGGGCATGGTTGGCGTGGACCACGAGCCAGAGCGGCTTGTCCGTCTCCAGCACGGGGGCGAGCGCGTGCAGCCGCGCCGGGTCGGCCACCGGCACGCGGGTGTGGATGCGCAAGGTTTGCACGTGCGGCATGGCTTCCAGCGCGTCCAGGAGGGCGCGCAGGCGGCGGGCGGAGAGCAGCAGCGGGTCGCCGCCGGTTAGGATCACCTCCTTGATGGCCGGGTGCGACCGCAGCCAATCCAGCGCTGCCGCCATTTGCGCGTCCGTCAGCAGGCCGCCACCGGGGCCGACGTGCTCACGGCGGAAGCAGAAGCGGCAATAGACGGGGCACACCAGCAGCGGCTTCAGCAGCGCGCGGTCGGCATAGCGGTGCACGATGCCAGGCACGGGGGAGAGCGCATCATCGCCGATCGGGTCTGCCCGCTCGTGGGCAGCGGTGCGCAGCTCGTCCGCGTGGGGGACGAACTGGCGGCCGATCGGGTCGTCCGGGTGCGCGATCAGGGCCAGGA
>CAXTTH010000270.1:0-3641 GCA_964247035.1 uncultured Acetobacteraceae bacterium | reverse complement strand
GTGCTGACGCTGCCGGCGGACCCGGCGGGCGCCTGAAGGCGGGTGGCCGAGGCAGGTGACGACGACTTCACGCAGCGCCCATTGCCGCATGATTCCGAGCGGCCATAGTATGGATGGGATGTGGAAAGCGACGGCCCTGAGCACTGCGGTCGCGGCATGGCTTGCCGGGTCGGCGCTGGCCCAGGCGAACCTGCTGCCGGACCAAGGCCCGCTGACCGTGACCACCGACACCTCCGAGTACTGCCTCGGCCTGGCGGACCGGATGGACGCGGATGCGGACATGCCGGCCCATGCCCGGGTGCTTTGGCGCAGCGGGCGCGCCCTGTGCGAGCACGGCCAAGTCCGCGCCGGCCTGCTGCGGCTGCGGCGGGCGATGCGGATGCTGCGGGAGTCGCCGGGCGGCTCGCCTTGAGGCCGCCGGTCGGGCATGGCGCCAGGCCGTTGTTTAGGGATGATCCGATGATCCTGTGGAGCCTGGTGCTGGGCGTTCACCTGCTCGCCATGACGCTGTGGACGGGTGGCATGGCCTACGCGCTGATGGTGCTGCGGCCCAGCCTGGCGGCGCTGGCTCCGGCGGAGCGCATGGCGCTGCACGGCGAGACGCTGCGGCGCTTCTTCCGGCTGGTGTACGTCGCCATGCCGCTGGTGCTGCTGACCGGCTGGGCCATGGTGTTCGGCGTGTACGGCGGCTTCGCCAACCTGCCCTGGCCGGTGAACGTGATGCAGCTGCTCGGGCTCGTGATGGCCGCGGTGTTCGTGACGCTGGCGCTCGGCCCCTACCGCCGGTTCCGCGCGCAGCCGAGCGAGGCCGCCGCCGCGTCCATCCGCAGGCTGATCCACGTCAACCTCGGCCTGGGCGCCGTCGTGATCGTGGTGGCCTCGTTCGCCCAGTGGGGGAGCTGAGGGGCCGCTCCGGCGAAAGCATCCCCCTTATCCACAGCCATGCACAGGCTGATCGTCCTCCCGCGGCGCCCGGGATAGGCTATGGTCGCCCTCCTCATGAACACACTCTCCCCGCTTCTCGGCCTGTCGCAACGCAACCCGCCGTCCAACCAGCAGGCGGAGCAGGCGCTGCTCGGCGCGCTGCTGGCCAACAACCGGGCCTTCGAGCGGGTGGCGGAGTTCCTGGCGCCCGAGCATTTCGCCGACCCGATCCATGGCCGCATCTTCGCCGCCATCCACCGCCGGGTGAACAACGGCCAACTGGCGGACGCCATCACCCTGCGCGCCGAGTTCGAGCACACCGGCGTGCTGGACGAGGTGGGCGGCACGACGTACCTGGCCCAACTGCTCAGCGCCATGGTGGGCATCATCAACGCCGGGGAGTACGGCCGCGCCATCCACGACGCCTGGCTGCGGCGCGAGCTGATCGAGGTCGGCGAGGAGGTGGTGAACAACGCCTTCGGCGCCGACCCGGAGCTGGACGGCCGGCTGCAGGTGGAGGCGGCGGAGCAGCGGCTGTTCGACATCGCGGACAAGGGGGCCGCCAGCGGCGGCTTCATGGTGTTCGAGCAGGCGCTGACCCAGGCGATCCAGGGGGCGGAGCGGGCGTTCCACCGCTCCGGGCACGTGTCCGGCCTGTCCACCGGGCTGCGCGACCTCGACAAGAAGATGGGCGGGCTGCATCCGTCGGACCTGATGGTGCTGGCCGGGCGGCCCGGCATGGGCAAGACGGCGCTGGCCACCAAGATCGCGTTCGGCGCCGCCCGCGCGCTGCTGGCGGACGCGCGCAACGCCGGGTCCGAGCAGGCGCCGAAGGGCAGCGTGGCGTTCTTCTCGCTGGAGATGAGCGCCGAGCAGATCGCGCTGCGGCTGCTGGCGGAGGAGGCCCGCGTGTCCGGTGACAAGATACGCCGGGGCGAGATCGGCCAGCGCGACTTCGACCGCTTCGTGCAGGTCAGCCGCGAGGTGGCGGGCCTGCCGCTGCACATCGACGAGACGCCGGGCATCTCGGTGGCGGCGCTGCGGACCCGGTGCCGCCGGCTCAAGCGCACCGCCGGGCTCAGCCTGGTGATCGTGGACTACCTGCAACTGATGCGGCCGTCGGCCGGCACCAAGCCGGAGAGCCGGGTGCTCGAGATCAGCCAGTTCACCCAGGGGCTGAAGGCGATCGCCAAGGAGATGGCGGTGCCGGTGATCGCGCTGTCGCAGCTTTCGCGCGCGGTGGAGCAGCGGGAGGACAAGCGGCCGCAGCTTTCCGACCTGCGCGAGTCCGGCACCATCGAGCAGGACGCGGACTGCGTGATGTTCGTCTACCGCGACGAGTACTATTTGCAGCAGCGCGGCCCGAAGGAGGGGCACTTCGACACCAACGACAAGTTCCACAGCGCGATGGACAAGTGGCAGCAGGACATGGAGCGGGTGCATAACCGCGCCGAGCTGCTGATCGAGAAGCAGCGCCACGGGCCGACCGGCAAGATCGACCTCCTGTTCGAGGGCGAGTTCACCCGGTTCGCGGACCTGGACATGGTGCACAGCGGGGGCTGAGCCGGCCCGGCGGATTCCGGTCGCCCGCCGATCGCGCTTGCGATAGCATGGCGCCATGCGACGGCCCAAGCGCCAGGAGGGCGGCCCGGGATGAGCGGCGCCAAGCTGCGAAGCGACTTCGCCCGGCTGCGGGCGGCGAGAGGGGAGGCGCGCGGCCCCGACCGGCTGGCGGCGCACTACGCGCTGGAGGTCAGCCTGGCCGACCGTCTCAGGGCCTCCACGCCCGGCGAGCGGGCGCAGGCGTATGTCGCTGCCTACGAGGCCCTGTTCGCGGGCGTGCCGGACCACCCGCAGCACGCTGCCAGGACCGACCTGCGCCGGGCCAGGCTGCTGCAGCAGGCCGCGTTCCTGCGCCGCTACCTGCATGCGGGGTCCGTCTACGTGGAGATCGGCTGCGGCGATGCGGCGCTGGCCAAGCTGATCGCGCCCTCTGTCGGCTCGGCGATCGGCGTGGACGTGACGCCGGCGCTCGTGGGCGACGACGCGCCGCCGGCCGGGTTCTCGTTCGTCCGGACGGACGGCGTGGCGCTCGGCATCGCGGACGGGACGGCGGACGTGGCGTACTCGAACCAGCTGATGGAGCACCTGCATCCGGACGACGCCGGGGCGCAACTGGCCGAGGTGCTGCGCATCCTCAAGCCCGGCGGCCGGTATGTCTGCACGACGCCGAACCGCCTGACCGGGCCGCACGACATCTCGCGCTACTTCAGCTACGAGCCGCAGGGATTCCACCTGCGGGAGTACACCCATGCCAGCCTGGCCCGGCTGTTCCGGGCGGCGGGGTTCCGCGCGGTCTCGCCCGTGGTCATGCTCAAGGGCCGGGCGTGCGCGCCGCCGCTGGCTGCCATCGCCGCGGTGGAGTGGGGGCTGGAACGGCTGCCGGCGAAGCTGCTGGCCGCCGTCATGGGCCGCAGCCTTGCCGTCAACCTCGCCGGGGTGACGCTGGTGGGGCGGAAATAAACCTGGGCGCAACCTGCGGGGCGTAGTGCTAGGGCGGCGTTGCGCTGCTGGAAGGACATGGCCCATGGAAGCCGCCTTGCTGATGTTCGACGTGATCGGGCTTGTCCTGGTGGCCTTGTGGCTCAGGCGCGGGGACGGCAGGGCCGGGCTGTTCGCCTGGCGATCCGGCCCGGCCGAAGCGGACGCCCCTGAAG
>CAXTTH010000269.1:0-3641 GCA_964247035.1 uncultured Acetobacteraceae bacterium | reverse complement strand
GGCGGACCACCATCGCCAACGCGGCGCGCGAGCCGGAGATCGACGACCTGGCCACCTGCCTGGCCGCCATGGGTGCGCGCATCGGCGGCATCGGCAGCGGCACGCTCATCGTCGAGGGGGTCGCGTCGCTGCACGGCGCCACCCACCCGATCATCCCCGACCGGATCGAGACCGGCACCTACGCTTGCGCCGCCGCCATCACCGGCGGCGTCGTGCTGCTGCGCGGGGCAGACTTGTCGCACCTGGCCGCCGTGCGCTCGGTCATGCACGCCGCCGGGGTGGAGCTGGAGGCCGAGCCAGACGGCGTTCGCGTGACCCGGCGCAACGGCCTGCACGGCACGGACGCCATGACCGAGCCGTATCCTGGCTTCCCCACCGACATGCAGGCGCAGTTCCTGGTGCTGATGTCGGTGGCGCAGGGCGCCGCGATGGTGACGGAGACCATCTTCGAGAACCGCTTCATGCACGTGAGCGAGTTGACCCGCATGGGCGCGCACATCAACGTCCACGGCTCCTCCGCCATCGTGCGCGGCGTGTCCGGGCTGTCCGGCGCGCCGGTCATGGCCACGGACTTGCGGGCCAGCGCCTCCCTCATCATCGCCGGGTTGGCAGCAACCGGGGAGACGGTGGTGAACCGCGTCTATCACCTGGACCGCGGCTACGAGGCGCTGGAGCAGAAGCTGGCAGCGTGCGGCGCGGACGTGGAGCGGGTGGCCGACTGACGCTCAGCCCTGCTTGCGGCAGGGCATCTCCCCGGCAGCGATCAGCGCATCGGTGATCGCCACCGTGCGGCGGCCCTGATGATAGGCCGTGTCCAGGTCCTCCTGGCGGGGCGGCCGGTTCTCCGCGCCGACGATGGCGGACGCGCCGTAAGGCGACCCAGCCTCCAGCATCGCCTCGTCCGTGTAGCCGGGCGGGACGATGATCATGCCGAGATGCGCCATGGGGGGGTAGAGCGACATGGTGACCACCTCCGTGCCGCCGTGCGGCCAGGAGGCGGCAGCGAACGCGCCGCCCACCTTGCCGGCCAGGGTGCCTTTTTTCCATTGCGGGCCGAGCTGGTCGAGAAAGGCCTTCAGCTCCGTCGCCATGGCGCCGAAGTAGCAGGGCGTGCCGAACAGGATCGCATCGGCCCAGTCGGCGTCCTCGGTGCTGGGCGCTTCGTACAGCGCGTTCTGCCGCTGCGCATCCTCCATCCAGCCCTTGCCTTGGAGCATGATGTCCCCGCCAACCACCTCGCGCGCCCGGCGCATGCGCACGTTGGCGCCGGCCTCCTGCGCGCCCTTGGCCGCGGCCTTCGCGAGCGTCTCGACGGAGCCGCTACGGGAGTAGAAAGCCACGAGGAGGCGAGTGGGTTCGGCCAAGGCAGTCTCCGGTTCAGCAGGCTGGCACATGATGCTGGGCGGGCATCCGGTAAGACGCCTGCTAGGTCACGTCTCCGAAGGCCCGCCGCTTGAGGTCCTGCAAACGGTCGTTCCCGCCGGGCGTCTTGGGGTCCAGCGCCAGGGCGCGGCCCCAGGCCTCGTAAGCGCCTTTCCAGTCGTTGCGCTGCTCGGCGATGTGCGACAGGTCCTCCAGGGCCATGAACTGCCGGGGCTCACGCTTGATGACCTCGGCGATGTCCCGCTCGGCCCCGGCCGCGTCGCCCATGCGGGACCGGGCCATGGCACGGCCGCGCCACCCCTCCTGCAAGTCCGGCTGCAGGTCCAGCGCGGCATCGAAATCGTCCAGCGCCTCAGATGGATTGGCCTCCACCTCGCCCATGCCATGCATAAGCAGCAGCTTGGTGGCCGGCGTCGCCTGCGCGAGCCACTGGCCTTGGATCGCTTGCTCGATGGTCGTTGCAGCCGCCTCGTCCGGCGCCACGGCCAGCATGCCGAACAGCCGGTCCAGCATCTGCTCCCGCGTCGGCTGCGCCGGCGTTTGCGCGGCGGCCGGCATCGCCAGCAGGAGCGCCACGGCAGCCGGGCGGATCATGCAGCCTGCATCGCCACGTCAGGCACGCCCTCCGGACGCGGGCCGCCCGCCATCCAGTCCAGCAGCTCGACCGTGTGGATGGTGGGCAGGCCGCCCCCGGCCAGTTGCGTGAGGCAGCCGATGTTACCGGCGGCGATCAGGTCCGGCTGGGTGCGGCGGATGTTGTCCAGCTTGCGCTCCCGCAGGCGCCCGGCGATCTCCGGCTGCAACAGGTTGTAGGTGCCCGCCGAGCCGCAGCACAGGTGCCCCTCCGCCGGCTCCGCCACGGTGAACCCGGCGTTGCGCAACAGGCCCTTCGGCTGCGTCAGCACCTGCTGGCCGTGCTGCAAGGAGCAGGCGGCGTGGTAGGCCACCACCAGCCCGGGCGGCTCGCGGCTCGGCATGTAGCCGGCGTCGAACAGGAACTCGGACACGTCCTTCGCCAGGGCGGACACGTGCTCGGCCGCCTCCCGCTCCGGCTCGTTGCGGAACATGTAGCCGTAATCCTTGAGCGTGGTGCCGCAGCCGGAGGTGTTGACCAGGATGGCGTCCAACCCCTCCCCGTCCGCCTCGGCCGTCCAGGCGGCGATGTTGGCGCGGGCGGAGGCCATCGCCGGGTCATGCTGGCCCATGTGGTGGGTGAGCGCGCCGCAGCAGCCGGCGGCAGGCGGCACCACCACGTCGTAGCCCATGCGGGTGATGAGGCGGATGGTGGCCTCGTTGATGGAGGGCGCCAGCACCTGCTGCGCGCAGCCGGCCAGCAGCGCCACCCTGCCACGTCGCTCGCCCTCGGCGCGGTGCACGCCGTTCACCCCGCGGCGGGGCGGCAGCTTGGACGGCGCGAGGTCCAGCATGGCGCGCAGCCGGCCGCCCAGCACGCCGCCGGGGATGAGGCCGCGGAACGGCTTGGCCAGCCGGGCGGCCACCATGGCCAGCCGCATCCGGCCGGGATGGGGCAGCACGCGGACCAGCACGTCCCGCAGCAGGCGCTCGTGCCAGGGGCGGCGATAGGTGTTCGCGATGTAGCGGCGGCCGTGATCGACCAGGTGCATGTAGTTCACCCCGGAGGGGCAGGTGGTCATGCAGGACAGGCAGCTCAGGCAGCGGTCCACGTGCTTGACCACCTCCGCCGTGGCGGGGCGGCCGGACTCGAGCATGTCCTTCATCAGGTAGATACGGCCGCGCGGGCTGTCCAGCTCGTCGCCCAGCAGAACGAAGGTGGGGCAGGTCGCGGTGCACATGCCGCAATGCACGCAGGTCCGCAGCACCTGGTTGGCGGAGGCCGTCTCCGGGTCGCGCAACTGCTCGGCGGTGAAACTGGTTTGCAAGCTAGGCTCCTAGCTGGTCCCCTGGGACATGCGCCCGGGATTGAGGATGGCCGCCGGGTCCATCACGGATTTGACCCGGCGGCTGATGGCGGCAAGGGCCGGCGGTTCCGGCGGCATCACGGCCACGGAGGCGCGCATGCCTTCGGGGCCGCGCATCAGCGTCCAGGTGCCGCCCGACGCCGATGCGGCCGCCATCACGGCGCTCGGCCTGCACGCGCTCCAGCACCGCGGCCAGGAGTCGGCCGGGATCGCCGCCGCCGAGGGCGGCCACATCACCACGATGCGCGACGCCGGCCTGGTGTCCCAGGTCTTCGACGAGCAGAAGCTGCGGGCGCTGCAGGGCGAGATGGCGGTCGG
>CAXTTH010000268.1:0-3664 GCA_964247035.1 uncultured Acetobacteraceae bacterium | reverse complement strand
GCATGAGCAGGAGCAGGCTCAGCCCGAGCAGGGCGCGGGCGAGGAGGTGGACTGGCGCGCCGAGTTCGACGGCTACGCCAACGCCCTGTCCTCGTGCGAGGCGGTCGCGGCGCTGGACGAGGCCGGGTTCCGCGCGCTGTTCGCCGGCTCCCCGGTCAAGCGCATCGGGCGGGACCGGTTTGCCCGGAACGTGGCAGTCGCCATCGGCAACTCCACCGACCCCGCCCTGTGCCCTGCCGCTGCTCGGCTGGCCGCCGATGCGGACCCAGTGGTGGCGGAGGCAGGCGCGTGGGCGGCAGCGCGGCTGGCATGATGCTGGAGAAGCGCAGCGTCACCTTGGCAGGCCATCGGACTTCCGTGGCGCTGGAGCCGGAGTTCTGGGCAGCCTTGGAAGGGGCGGCGGAGCAGCGCGGGCAGACGCTGGCTGGGTTGGTGTTCACAGTGGACAGCACGCGCCAACCAGGCCAGCCGCTCACCTCGGCATTGAGGATTTACGCTCTGAAGTTGCGTTGTTAACTTTTATGCAACCATAAGTATGCATACCTGGCCGCAGGCCAAAACTGGCCCGCAGGAGCAAGAACATGCAGACCACCGAGACCGCGAAGGCCGCCATCCCCATCAGCCCACTTGTCCTGGCAGATCGGCTGATCTCACTCGCTCAGGATGCCGATCGCGCCGGATATCCCGATTCGGCGGTGCGAATGCTCGGCCTGGCGTACGCCGTGTTCGATGAGCAGCCTGCCCAGCGGAACTGAAACGCACCCCTCACCCTCTCTCGCCGGTGGGAGAGGGTGAGGCAAAGCCCCACCCGCCACCGCCGGGCGTCTCGATGACGAACACGTCGCCCGGCTGCATGTCGACGCCTTGCGTGCCGGTCAGCGTCTCGCGGCGTCCGTCCACCCGCTCCACCCATTGCCGCCCCACTTTGCCTGCCGCCCCGCCTGCCATGCCGAACGGGCCTTCTTGCCGGCGGGAAGCCACGATCACCGCCTGCATCGGCTCGAGGAAGCGGACGCGGCGGACCGTGCCATCGCCGCCGGGCCATTCGCCCGCGCCGCCGGAGCCGCGGCGGATGGAAAACGAATCCAGGCGGACCGGATAGCGCATCTCCAGCACTTCCGGGTCAGTCATGCGGGTGTTGGTCATGTGCGTCTGGATGGCGGACGCGCCAGGGAAACCAGGGCCGGCCCCGCCGCCGCCGCCGATCGTCTCGTAATATTGGCGCATGGCGTCACCGAATAGGAAGTTGTTCATGGTGGCTTGGCTGCACGCTGCCGCCCCCAATGCGCCGAGCAAGGCGTTGCACACCGCCTGGCTCACCTCCGTGTTGCCGGCCACCACGGCGGCGCCGGGTTCAGGCGAGAGAAAAGTGCCTGGCGGCATGACGATGCGCAACGGGGCCAGGCAGCCGTCGTTCAACGGGATGTCGGCTCCTACCAGGCACCGGAAGCAGTATAGCACCACCGCCCGCGTCACCGCCGGGGGCGCGTTGAAGTTTCCCCGGCGCTGCGGCCCGGTGCCGGTGAAGTCGATGGTGGCGCTGCGAGCGGCGGAGTCCACGCTCACCGCCACGCGCAACGGCGAGCCGTCATCCATCGTGTATGCGAACGATCCGCTGGGCAGCCGCGCCAGCACCCGGCGCACGCTTTCCGCCGCGTTCTCCATCACGTGGCCCATGTAGGCGGCGACCACGGGCCAGCCGTACCGCTCCGCCACCCGGCCCAGCTCCTGCACGGCGCGCTCGTTGGCCGCCACCTGCGCCACGATGTCGGCCACGTTCACGTCCGGCGAGCGGGCGGGGTAGCGCGCCCCGGCCAGCAAGGCGCGGAACTCCGCCTCGCGCAGCCGCCCCGCCTGCACCAGCAGGAAGTCGTCGACGACCACGCCCTCCTCCTCCAGCGTGCAGGAGTGAGGAGGCGTGGAGCCAGGCGTCGTTCCGCCGATATCGGCATGGTGGCCGCGGGAGCCGACAAAGAACCGGATGTGCTTGCCGGAGGGGTCGAACACGGGGGTGATGACCGTCACGTCCGGCAGGTGGGTGCCGCCGTTGCAAGGATTGTTCAGCGCCACCACGTCGCCGGGCCGCAAGGTGGCGGCGCGATGCCGCAGCACGGTGCGGACGCTTTCGCCCATGGCGCCCAGGTGCACCGGCACATGCGGGGCGTTGGCGACCAGGCGGCCTTCCGCGTCGAAGATGGCGCAAGAGAAGTCCAGCCGCTCCTTGATGTTCACGGACAGCGCCGTGTTGGCCAGCACGATGCCGGCTTGCTCGGCAACGGCGGTGAACAGGTTGTTGAACAGCTCCAGGAGCACCGGGTCCGGCTGCCCGTCCGCCGCGGCGTCCTCCCGCGCGCGGGGCGCCGTGCGGCGCAGCAGCAGGTGGTTGCGGGAAGTGACTTCCGCGGTCCAGCCAGGCTCCACGACTGTGGTGGCATTCGCCTCGCGGAGCAGCGCCGGGCCGGCCACGCGGTCCCCGGCGCGCAAGGCATCGCGCTCGAAGACCAGGCCAGCGCGCTCCGCACCGCCTGTCCAGATCGCGACGGTGGCCACGGGGACAGGCGCATGGTCGGACCGGGCGAGTTCACGCTCCGCCACCGGTTCGCCGGGTATCATGGCCGCGATGGCGACGGCTTCCACCACCAGGTCGCGATCGGGCATGACAAAGCCGAAGCGGGCGCGATGGGCGGCGGCGAACGCCTCCCGCGCGCCGGCATCGAGCGGCACGCCCAGCGCTGCTTGAGTGCCGGCGTAGCGCAGGTGCAGGCGGCGCTCCACGCACATGGCCGCTGGGTGGGCGCCCTGTGCGGCCAGGGCGGCGGCAGCGTCGGCGGCCAGCGCGTCGGCCAGCGCCTGGAGCGGCGCGAGGTCACTGAACGGGGCTTCCACCGCCTGTTCGCGCAATGCAGCCTGGTCCGCCAGGCCCATCCCGTAGGCGGACAGCACCCCGGCGAACGGGTGGACAAGGATCGTGTCCATGCCCAGCTCGTCCGCCACCAGGCAGGCATGCTGCCCGCCTGCGCCGCCGAAGCATTGCAGCGCGAACCGGGCCGGGTCGTGGCCCTTCTGCAAGGACACCTGCTTGATGGCGTTGGCCATGTTGGCGACGGCGACGCGAAGGAACCCCTCCGCCACGGCGCGCGCGTCCTGCCCTGGCGCCAGGGCGGCGAACTTGTCCCGCACCACGGCGCCGTCGAGCGGCTCGGCGCCCCCCGGGCCGAACAGTGCGGGGAAGTGCGCAGGCTGGATCTTGCCCACCATCACGTTCGCGTCCGTGACCGTGAGCGGGCCGCCGCGGCGGTAGCAGGCCGGGCCCGGCACGGCGCCCGCGCTGTCCGGCCCCACGCGATGCCGTGCGCCATCGACATGCAGCACGGAGCCGCCGCCAGCCGCCACGGTGTTGATCGCCATCATCGGCGCACGGATGCGCACGCCGGCCACCTCGGTCTCGAAGGCGCGCTCGAACGCGCCGTCATACAACGACACGTCGGTGGAAGTGCCTCCCATGTCGAAGCCGATGATGCGGCTGAACCCGGCCGCCTCGGCCGTGCGCGCCGCGCCGACGATGCCGCCCGCCGGGCCGGAGAGGATGGCATCCTTGCCGCCGAACAACGCGGCCTCCGCCAGCCCGCCGTTGGACTGCATGAAATACAGCTTCACGTCCGGC
>CAXTTH010000267.1:0-3665 GCA_964247035.1 uncultured Acetobacteraceae bacterium | reverse complement strand
AGCAGGCGCAGCGCGAACACCGCGGCCACCACGCCTGCCAGCAGCCAGGGCCGGGGCAGCAGCAGCAGCGAGCCTGGCCCCGCCTCCGTCCGCAGCCCGATCATCGGCGCGAACAGCCCGAGCGCCACCAGCGCGGCCAGCCCGGCCTGCCGCAGCAGGCGCATCACACCTTCTCGACGTCGGCGCGGCCCAGCAGCCCGGTCGGCATGACGACAAGCACGATGATGAGGATGGCGAACGCCGCCACGTCCTTGTAGGCGACGGAGAAGTAGGCCGACCAGAACGTCTCGATCAGCCCGATCAGCAGCCCGCCCAGCACAGCGCCGGGCAGCGAGCCGATGCCGCCCAGCACGGCCGCGGTGAACGCCTTCACCCCGGCCACGAAACCGATGAAGAAGTCGATCACGCCGTAATACAGCAGGAACATGAGCCCGGCGACCGCGGCGAGTGCAGCGCCGATGACGAAAGTGAGGCTGATGGTGCGGTCGGTGTCGATGCCGAGTAGCCCGGCCATGCGTATGTCCTGCTCGCAGGCCCGCATGGCCCGCCCGAGCGGCGTGCGGGTGACCAGCCAGGTGAAGGCGGCGAGCACGGCCAGGGTGGTGGCGATGATGGCGACCTGCATCCAGGACAGCTGCACGGCGAACCCGGCCTCGGTGAATAGCCGCACGCCGCCGGGCACCAGCGGCGCCATCGGCTTGACCCGGGCCCCCTGGGCGATCTGGGTGAAGTTCTGCAGCACGATGGACATGCCGATGGCGCTGATCAGCGGCGCCAGGCGGAACGAGCCGCGCAAGGGCCGGTAGGCCACCCGCTCGATGGTCCAGCCATACAGCCCCGCCAGCGCGGCGGCGAACAGCAGCGTCAGCGCCAGGGCGAGGGGCACGGAGCTGACGCCGAGGGCGGACAGCAGCAGCAGGGAGATGAGCGAAAGGAACGCGCCGATCATGAACACGTCGCCATGGGCGAAGTTGATCATGCCGATGATGCCATAGACCATGGTGTATCCCACCGCGATCAGGCCGTAGATCATGCCGAGGGTGACGCCATTGATGAGTTGCTGGCAGGCGTAGGCCAAGGCGGCGCGGTCCTCCGAAAGGCATGGGGAGGAAGCACGCGAAGCATAATCGGCGCAAGATAGGCGGAGCAGCGGAAAGGGGGTTTCCTGCGGCAGGCAAGCCGGTTATACGGATGCCAATGGGTGATTAGCTCAGTTGGTAGAGCAGCTGACTCTTAATCAGCGGGTCGTTGGTTCGAACCCAACATCACCCACCAAATACCTTTTATTTACAGTTAGCTACGGCCCGCGTGCGGGACCTCGGTTCCGTTGAGTTCCGTCGTTCCGTCGCGGGTTCCGTCGGTCGTGCCGGAAGCGTTCTCACGCACGACAGCCTTCAAATCGTCTATGTCCCGGCCGACGAGGGCCTTGGCTTTCGCCAGGCGCTTCATCCGTTGCCGATGATCCGAAAGGATCAGCGCGATGAACAGGCCTCCCACCAGCAACATGACGCCAGCGCCGCCCAATAGGAGCCAGCCCAGGATGTCCATGTGGGACGTGCCTATAGAGCTTGCGAACAAAGTCTATACCTACGCGTATGTCGTGTTGGTTCTGGGTGCCGCGGCCTTGCCGCTGGTGGCGTTCTCGTAGGGCAGCGGCATCAGGGCTTCGCCGCCAGGGCGTCGGCCCAGGTGCTCAGCACCAGGGCGGACTGCCTGGCTTGCTCTTCGCCGGAGAGGCTCATCGCAAGTGCTGCCTTGCGCAGCTCGGCGACCTCCACGCGCCGCTCCACGACCGATCCCAGGGCGAACGAAGCCAGGCCGGCGCTCAAGGCCGTGCCCAGCAGGATGACCGCCGCGAGGGCAACCTTGGCCCCGTCAGTCATCCGCCTTCCCCTTCCTCGCCGCCAGCCGCTTGCTCGCGGCGCGGTCGAACTGGGCCACGGTCGGGCGGGCGTAGCGGCGGGCCATCTGCACCGTCCGGTGGGTGCTGTGGGTGCTCATGTCGATCACGTCGGCGCCGGCGTCGGCCAGCTCGGTCATCGCGGTCGCGCGCAGGTCGCGGAACTGCAGATCGTCCGGGATGCCGGCCAGGCGGGCGATGCGGCGCACCTCGTGGCGGAAGTGGTTCTCGTCCCACGGCTCGGACGTGCCCTCCATCACCACCACGCAGACCGGGCGCACGTCCATGTCCTTCTGCCGGCCGCGCTCCGCCTCCAGGGCCGCCGCCAGGTCCGGGTAGCTGTCCGGCGACAAGGCCGCCCGCGCGCCGGTCTTGCCGGTGCGGCGCTCGCCGGCCGCCAGCTGCGCCCAGGTCAGGCTGAGCACGTCGCCCTGGCGGTGGCCGAGCCAGTAGGCCAGCACGGCCGCCAGCGCGATCGAGCCGCGCTTCTCCCCACGGCACGCCGCCACGAAGGCGTCCACCTGCTCCACGGTCCAGCGCTGCTCGCGCTGCGGCAGCGATGCCAGTTCCATGCCGGCCCGGGGGTTCGGGTGCGCGTCCACGAACTCGCGCCGCGCCGCCCATTTCCAGACCCGGCGGGCGACCCGGCAGGCATAGTGCGCCACGGACGGGCCGCTCTCGTCGCGCAGCATCTCGTACAGCTTGTCGGCATGGCGCGGGCGGATGGCGCGGGCCGCGATCCCGCCGATCGGCTCGCTGCCCGGGGCCAGCTTGCCGATCCGCCTGGCCAGCCAGCGGTAGTCCTTCTGCGTGCTGGGCGCCAACGCCTTGAACCGCTCGGAGGCAAAGACCTGCGCGAACAGCCAGGCGACCGTGCCGGGCGCCGGGGCGTCCGGGTCCAGCCCGGCCAGCTCCTTGTTGAGCTTGCGGGCATACGCCCAGGCGTTGGCCTGGTCGGCGCCGAGCGGCTTGACCCTGATGCCGTGGCTGCGGCGCAGGCGCAGCGGCGGCTCCCAGAACCAGCGTCCCTTGCGCAGGCAGGCATAGAGCGGCTTGCCGCCCTGCTTGTCGGAATCTGGCGTGTCAGCTGAGGCCAAGGGACCGGTCCAGTGCGCGTTCCTGCTGCTCGATACTGGCAGGGACGCCGCTCTCGGCGTCAAGCGCGCGGTCCACGGCGCGCACGTCCCAGCGGGCGTTCTTGTGCGAGGGATCGATCTTCCACAGCGGACGGGGAAGATTGCCGGCCGCCATGCGTCCGGCCAGCTCCGCCCACGGCAGGCCGCCGAGGTAGCTGCCGAGCTGGGCGCGGGTCAGCAGGCGGCTGGCGCTAGCCATCGCCGGCCGCCTCCCATCGCTCGCAGGCTGGGTCGCGCTTGCGGATGTCGGTCGCCTTGCCTCGCGTGAAGTGCGGAGCCATGCGATGGCCGCACTTAAAGTAGATATGGCCCTCGACATGGCGACACGTCCCGCACGTCTCCCCCGCAGGACCTTTGCCGGGCTGCCCGGCGTGACCGCGGCGCTTGAGGCGGGCACGCAGGGCCGCGTCAGCCAGGACATGCGGGGGCAGCACGAACAGCTCGTCAGCCATGGGCGCTCGCCTTCACGCCGCGGTGGCGCCAGCGGCGGGCCCGGGTGGCGGCGTCGTAACCGCGGTGGAACGCCCTCATGCAGGCGATTCCGGCGTCGTCGCGCGGGCCGGTGGCGCGGAAACGCGGCGGCGGCCGGCGCACCCTGGATCGCCCTCGGCTATCTCGCCGGCACCCTG
>CAXTTH010000266.1:0-3680 GCA_964247035.1 uncultured Acetobacteraceae bacterium | reverse complement strand
GCGGCGCACCGCCGCCTCGGCGTGGTCCGCCTCCACCCGGACTGATTTCAGGAAGTTGCGCCGGGCGGGCGTGGCGAAGAACAGGTCCGACACCAGCACCTGGGTGCCGGCCGGCCCTGCCGCCGGCGTCACCGGGCCTGCTGCGCCGCCCTCCACCCGGATGCGGTGGGCGTGGGCCGCGCCGGGTGGGCGGGAGGTGACCTGCAGCCGGGCTGCCGCGCCGATGGACGGCAGCGCCTCGCCGCGGAAGCCCAGGGTGGTGATGCGGATCAGCTGGTCGTCCGCCAGCTTGGAGGTGCAGTGGCGCTGCACGGCGAGCGCCAACGCGTCCGGACCCATGCCGGCGCCGTCGTCCGTGACCTCGATCCGCTCGATCCCACCGGCTTGCAGGCAAACCGAGATGCGGCCGGCGCCCGCGTCGATCGCGTTCTCCACCAACTCCTTGGCGACGGCGGCCGGGCGCTCGATCACCTCGCCCGCGGCGATCCGGTCCACCAGCGCGTCCGGCAGGCGGCGCAGCAACGGACGGCCAGGCAGGTGCGCCGCGGATTCCATGGGGGCACTGTAGCCGATCACCCCAAGCGCTGCACCTGATGCCTGGCTGGCTCGCGGCTGCTGACGGCACGCTCGCAGCCGGCGCTGCCGCCGCGCTGGCCCTGGACACGGTTGCGCGGCTCTGGCAGCGCGTCTCCCCAAGCGCCGGCGAAGCTGGCCCGGTCGGCGGCGAACACCACGTATTCGACGCCGCGGCCGTAGCGGTCGATCCAGGTGAAGCTGCCGCTGGTGTCGCTGTCCGGGCGGAAATCCACCAAGTCGCCTTCCAGCGGGTCATCGTCGTCGATGGCGTAGTGGCCGACCAGGTGGCCGTCCTGCAAGGTGAAGCTGGTGCGGTGGCACTCCATCCGGCCGCCGTTGCGCACGGACCCGGCGTAGTCGCCGACCACGTCCGCAACCCAGGCGGGTTCGGCTGGCTGCCCGGCGAGAGCGGCAAGCAGCAACAGGGTGGCTGCGCGCATGGCTCGGCTGCCCTGGCGCTAGAACTTGCCGAGGATGGTGTCGAGGATGCCGGATTCGCGGTGCTGCTGGATGATGGGGGTGTCGCCGGCGCTGGCCGTGGAGCCGAGGGCCGCGTTCTGCCGCAGGCGCTGGCTTTCCCGCTGGGCGTCCACCGGGGTGCCCGGCGGCGGCGCCGACTTCCAGAACATCAACTCGTCGGTGAAGGACTGGTTGGGCTTGTCCAACTGCGCCTCCGCATCGACCTGGTTGCGGATATCGCGCGGCGGGACTGGGCCCGCGGCGGACACCAGCGCACGCTGGCCCGCGGAGCTGCCGCTCACGGGAGCAGACAGCGCCGTGGCGGGCGACAACGCAGCTTCAGCCTGCTGCCGTTCCGACAACTCCTGCGGGCGGGATGTGCCAGGGCGCGGCGGGTGCAGCGCGAGGTCCGGCGGCATGGAGAGCGGCGCGCGGGTGGTGACGGTGAACTCGTCCGGCGCCTCCCGGGTCAGGCCGATGCTGCGCGACAGGTCATCGCCGCAGCCGGCCACAAATGGCAGCACGGCCAGCGCGAGCAAGGCAACAGGTCGCAGGGTCATCATGGCCGCGTCATAGCTCCGCACGGCTTGGCGGGGCAAGCTGCGGGTCAGCCTCGCGCCGTGGCCGCAGCCCGTCCAGCACCAAGGCGGCGACGCCGCACACGATGGCGGCGTCCGCCACGTTGAACACGTACCAGCTCCAGCCGCCGGCGTGCAGGTGGATGAAATCGACCACCGCGCCGTGGCGCAGCCGGTCCAGCACGTTGCCGATGGCGCCGCCCGCGATGGCGCCCAGCGCCACCGCCACCAACGCGGTCTCGGCCCGGCGCAGCCACACGGCCAGGGCCGCCACGATGGCCACCGCCACCGCCACCAGCAGCAGCGCGCCCCAGCGGCCATCCGCCTTGAACAGGCCGAAGGTGACGCCCTGGTTCCACACCATCGTCAGGCTCACCCCGGGCAGCAGATCGACCCGGCCCAGCCCCGGCAGGTGCAGGCCGTCCAGCACCCACGCCTTGCTGGCCTGGTCGGCTGCGAACACGGCGGCGAGCGTTGCAAGGCCCAGGGCTGGCCGGCGGATCATTCGGCCGCCTTGGCTGGCCGCGGCACGCCGACCAAGCCGCTCTCCACGGCGTCCGTGCAGCGCTCGCACAGCAGGGGGTGGGCAGCATGGCGGCCGACCTCGGGCAGCACCTTCCAGCAGCGGGCGCATTTCTCGCCCGGGGCCTTGGACACGGCCAGCTCCGCCGCGGCTTGCACATGGCTGACGATGGCGAACTCGGCCCAGCCGGCCTCGTCCAGCAGCAGCAGCGCCGGGTCGGGCAGGTGGATCGCGGCTTGCAGGGAAGAGCCGATCACCCCATCCCGCCGCGCAGCCTCCAGCGCCGCGGTCATGCTGGCGCGGGCCTCGCGCAGGTTGGCGATACGCACCCCGAGCGCCGGGTCGTGCCACTCGGCCGGGATGGGCGGCAGCGATTGCAGGTGGACGCTGTCGTCGCCTTCGCCGAAGCGGGCGGACCAGGCCTCCTCCGCGGTGAACACCAGCACGGGGGCGAGCCAGGTCGTCAGGCAGCGGTGCAGCGCGTCCAGCACGGTGCGGGCGGCGCGGCGGCGCGGGCTGTCGGGCCGGTCGCAGTACAGCGCGTCCTTGCGCACGTCGAAGTAGAAGGCGGACAGGTCGGCGGCGCAGAAGCCGTGCAGCTCCGGGTACACCCCCGTCCAGTCATGCGTGGCCAGCGCGGCGCGGAAACGCGCGTCCAGCTCCGCCAGCCTGTGCAGCACCCAGCGGTCAAGCTCCGGCATGTCTTCCAACGGCACGCGCTCCGACTCGTCCCAGCCGGCCAGCGAGCCGAGCAGCCAGCGCAGCGTGTTGCGCAGCCGACGGTACAGCTCGGCCTGCTGCTTGAGGATTTCCGGGCCGATGCGGAGGTCCTCCGTGGTGTCGGCGGTCATCACCCACAGCCGCAGGATGTCGGCGCCCAGCGTGTCCGTCACCTTCTGCGGCGCGGTGACGTTACCGAGCGACTTGCTCATCTTGCGCCCGGCCTCGTCCAGCACGAAGCCGTGGGTCAGCACCGCCTTGAAGGGTGCGGCGCCACGGGTGCCGATGGCTTCCAGCAGCGAGGACTGGAACCAGCCGCGGTGCTGGTCCGAGCCTTCCAGGTAGAGGTCCGCCGGCCAGGGCAGCCCGCGATCCTGCAAGGCGAAGCCGTGGGTGGAGCCGCTCTCGAACCACACGTCCACGATGTCCGTCACCTGCTCGTACTCCGCCGGGTCGCGGTCCGGGCCGAGGAAGCGGGCGGGCGGCGAGGCGAACCAGGCATCCGCGCCCTCGGCGGCGAAGGCTTCCACCACGCGGGCGACCACCGCCGGGTCGCGCAGCGGCTCGCCGGTGGCGCTGTGGACGAAGACGGGGATCGGCACGCCCCAGGCGCGCTGGCGGCTGATGCACCAGTCTGGCCGGCCGGCCAGCATGGCGCCGATGCGGTTGCGCCCGCCGGGGGGCACGAACGGGACTGACTCAAGGGCGGCCAACGCGCGGGCGCGGAGTTGCTCCGGGCCGTCCATGCGGATGAACCATTGCGGGGTGGCGCGGTAGATCAGCGGCGCCTTGGAGCGCCAGGAATGCGGGTAGGAATGCACCAG
>CAXTTH010000265.1:0-3708 GCA_964247035.1 uncultured Acetobacteraceae bacterium | reverse complement strand
GCGGCGGCGCGCCGCCCGCCGCGCCGCCGCCGGCCAGCCGCTGGACCAACGTGACCGGGCAGGGCACCCGCTGGCGCATGGCGCGCAGCGGCGACGGCTTCACCGTCTCGGTCGATCTCGGCGGCGGCCAGGTGGCGGACATCCACGTGCTGCCGGCCTTCGCCAACCTGGACCCGGCGGCGGTCAACCTGCGGGTGGACTACCTGAAGGACACCATCCTGCAGAACTTCTCCGCCCGGTCCGGCGCCTACACCTTCGCGCGCGACGGCTCGGTGTCGGTGGGGCCGTGACCTTGCTTGCCTAGAACATCGGGCTTGCCTGGAACATCGGGCCTGCCTGAAACATTTGGATAGGTCGCCGCCACATCTTCGACACATCGGGCCTCCTAGCCTGCCTGGCAGATGAGGCAGGGGACCGACCATGCACGCCAAGCAGCTTTCGCCGATGGCTGCCGTCAAGCCGGCAACCGCCGTGGCGGACCGCTCCGCCCTGCCTCCGCTCATGATGGCGCTGCACCTGCGTGCTGCCGAGGGCGGCGCGGCGTTCTGCTTCGCACGCGCCATGCACGAGGGATCGGCCTGGGCGAACGAGGACTGGGGCCGCTACTGGGCCGACGTGATGCGACTGGTCTGACCCCTGCCGCCCAGATTTCGCGGAACTGACACGGAAGCGACACGGACGGCCCGCGCCTGACGGGTTAGCACACCTCCCGTTCACCGCCGCCATGATGGCCGGTCCGGTCTTGCAACGGAGACGCCGCGATGCCCAAGCTGACAAGCTCATTCCGCATAGGCCTGTTGCTGAGCACGGTGCTCGCGGCTCCGACCCTCGCCCTTGCCGCGGCGCCCGACGCGACCCTCGTCGGCGCCCCGGCGACCCTCCTGCCGACCGGCCTCTCCATCACGCCCACCGTCCTGGCCGGCGCCGTGCAGCAGCTGCTCAACCCCGGGCTCGCGGCCTATCCGAACTTCGTGGCCGGCGAGGCGGTGCAGGCCAGGCTCAGCCCGGACGGCGCCCTGCTGGCGATCATCTGCGCGGGCCAGAACTCGCTCGACGACGCCAGCGGCAACACCGACGCGGCCAACTCGACCCAATACATCTTCCTGTACAACGTCGGCGGGAACAACAAGACGAAGCCGGTCCTGACGCAGGTCATCAAGCAGGCCAACGCGCATGTCGGCCTGGTCTGGGCGCCAGATGGCAAGACGTTCTACGCGGCCGGCGGCAACGACGACGCGGTCTATGCCTACGCCAACCCCACCGGAACCTTCGCGCTCGCCGCCAAGATCGCGCTGAACCACAACAAGCAGGGCGTCGGCCTCGTCGTGCAGCCGAACGCGAGCGGCCTGGGCATCTCGCCCGACGGCAAGACCCTCGTCGTCGCCAACAACTACAACGACTCGGTCAGCGTCATCGACACGGCGACCAATGCCGTCCGCTACGAGCACGACTTGCGGCCCTACCTGGCGAGCAACGAGAACGCCAGCGGCGTCGCCGGCGGCGAATACCCGTTCGCGGTGCTCGTGAACGCCAGCGGCGTCGCCTACATCTCCTCGACCCGTGACCGCCAGGTCGTCGTGCTCGACGTGTCCTCGCCCACGGCCGCCAAGCTCGTGGGCCGCATCGCGCTCGACGGCAACCCGTACGGCATGGCGTTCAGCGCCGACCAGGCGACGCTCTACGTGGCCGAGGACAACAGCGACCAGGTCGCGGTCATCAAGACGCAGACCAACGCGGTCGAGCAGAAGATCGACGTGCGGGCGCCCGCCGGCATCCTGCCGGGCTACCGCCAGACCGGCGCTGCCCCGTTCGCCGTGACGCTCTCGCCCAACGGCAAGCAGCTCTACGTGGTGAACAACGGCGCCAACGAGATCGCCGTGGTGTCGCTGGCCGGCGCGAAGCCGGCGGTGATCGGGCTGATCCCGACCGCCTACGCGCCCAAGGACGTCACGTTCAGCCAGGACGGCACGTGGATGTACATCATCAACGGCAAGAGCAACACCGGGCCGAACCCCACCAACCTGTCCGGTTCCACCGCGAGCATCACCAGCATCACCTACCCCGGCGGCAACGCGGCCGCCGCGGCGGCGGCCCGGGCAGGCAACCAGTACCAGTTCCAGTTGGAGCAGGCCTCGCTGGTCAGCGCCCGCATCCCGACGGCGCAGCAGCTCGGGCCGTTGACCGCCCAGGTCGCCGACAACAACGGCTACTCGACCCCGCAGAGCCAGGCCGACGCGGCGGTGATGGCGTTCGTGCGCAAGCACATCAAGCACGTCATCTACATCGTCAAGGAGAACCGCACCTTCGACCAGATCCTGGGCGACCTGCCGAACGGCGCCAACGCCGACCCGACGCTCGTGCAGTTCGGCCGGGCGCTCACGCCCAACTTCCACGACATCGCCACCAACTTCGTGACGCTCGACAACTTCTATGACCCAGCGGACGGCAGCATGGACGGCTGGTCCTGGTCGATGCGCGGCCGCGTCACCAACGACGAGGAGCTGACGCAGCAGATCAACTACGCCTTCGTCAACCGCGGCCTGTCCTACGAGGGCGAGGCGTCCAACCGCAACGTGCCCGTCGGCCTCGCCGCGCAAGCCGACCGGGACGCCGCGACCAAGGGCCAGTTCTCGGCGCTCTCGGCCAACCTCCCCGGCGGCACCGCCAACCTGCTGCCCGGCACTGCCGACGTGGCGACGACGGATTTCGACACCGAGCACCAGACCGGCTACATCATGGACGCGGCACTGCGGGCCGGCCTCAGCCTGCGCAACTACGGCTTCACGGTCAACAACATCGGGCCGACCACCGATGCAGCCGGCAAGCCGATCACCAACCCCGGCGCCGCCGGCGTGGTGCAGGCCGCCGAGCTGAACCCGGCGCTCGTGCCCATCACCGACACGTACTTCCGCGGCTTCGACCAGACCTTCTCGGACCAGTGGGACGTCAACGAGTGGTACCGCGAGTTCCAGCAGTATGTGACCTTCGGCGACCTGCCCGCCTTCGAGACCGTCCGCCTGTCGCACGACCACACCGGCAGCTTCGCCACCGCGCTTGCCGGGGTGAACACGCCGGACACCCAGGAGGCGGACAACGACCTCGCGGTCGGCCGCATGGTGGACTACGTGGCCCATAGCCGGTTCGCCAAGGACACCCTGTTCATCGTCACCGAGGATGACAGCCAGGACGGCCCTGACCACGTGGATTCGCACCGTTCCACCGCCTACGTCGTCGGCCCCTACGTCAAGCAGGGCGCGGTGGTCAGCACCCGATACAGCCAGGTCAACGCGCTGCGCACCATCGAGGACATCCTCGGCCTGCGGCACCTCAACCTCAACACCGCCTTCCAGGTGCCCATGGCCGACGTGTTCGACGTGAACAGCAAGGGCGCCTGGACCTACACCGCCACGGCCTCGACCATCCTGCAAACCACCCAGCTCGCCATGGCGGACACCGGCGTGCGCTACGCCGAGGGGCCGCGCGTGTATCCCCGCCAGGATGCCGCCTACTGGGCGAAGCAGACGCTCGGGTTCGACTTCACCGGCGAGGACCGCGTGCCGACCGGCCTGTTCAACAAGGTGCTCTGGGAGGGCACCCGGCCAGGCGTGCCCTACCCGGCGAAGACGAGCACGAACTGACGCCGGCAGGGCTCTGCCCTGCACCCGGAAGGGGCCAACTCTTGCAAGCGGGGCATCCCCTTCACCCCTT
>CAXTTH010000264.1:0-3715 GCA_964247035.1 uncultured Acetobacteraceae bacterium | reverse complement strand
CACCTCAACCAAAACCCGCAAATGGGCGTGCGTCACTCAATAAAACCAGTCGTATAACGAGACCTGTGCGCGGGTGGCTTGATGCGGCGCGGTTTGATCTGATTCGATGCAGTCCTGAGCGGGCTGGAGGCGGGCATGGCACGACGGCAGATTGGGCAGGAGCGGCTAGCGGTGGGCGGCATGGGACCGCGCGGCGGCACATCGCTGGACGAGGTGGCTGCTCTGGTGGACTGGACGGAGATGGACTGTCTGCTCGCGGGCATCTCCGCCTCGTCCAAGGGTGAGGCGGGCTGGCCGCCGCTGGCGCTGTTCCGGGCGCTGCTGTTGGCAACATGGCACGATCTCTCGGACGTGCGCCTGGCGGAGGCGTTGGACGACCGTGCCAGCTTCCGGCGGTTCTGCGGTTTTGCCGCGCAGGAGTTGACGCCCGAGCGCACCGCCTTTGTCCGCTTCCGCGCCGAGCTGGTGCGCCGCAGGTTGGACCGGGTGTTGTTTGAGGCCGTCACGCGCCAACTCGATGTGCGCGGCGTCGTGGTCCGCACGGGCACGCTGGTGGACGCGACGCTGCTCCCGTCCGCCAGCATCCAGCACGACCCGGAGGCGAAGTGGGCTGGTCACCGTCGGCGCAAGCCGGTGCGCGGCTACAAGGCCCATGTCGCCACTGACCAGGATGCCGGGTTGATCCGCGGCATCGAGGTCACCACCGCCAACGTGCACGACGCAGCCGAACTGGCTGCCATCCTGCCCGTGGCCCCTGGCGACACTTATGGCGACACTGCTTACTCGGGCAGCAGGCCCGAGGTCGCCATCCGCGCCCGGGGCGGCACACCGCGCATCGTGCACACCGGCACCTGGGGCGGTGAGGAGGCGCTCGCGCGCTTGAAGGCGCACAATGCTGAGGTACGGCGCGTGCGCGCCCGCATTGAGAAGGTGTTCGGCACCTGCAAGCGCAGCTACGGACTGCGCCGGATGCGCTGGCTTGGGCTGGCCAAGGCGGGCCTGCAGGTCAGGCTGACAGCGATGGCCTACAACCTGCGCCGAAGCTGGCACCTGCTCGCGGGTGTGCCAGCGTGAGCCAAGCGCGGGTTCTGCCCACGGCCAGCCTGGCTGTTTCACGATGAGAGAAGGCCAGGACCATCGCAGCCTGGAAAGGCTTGATCAGCTCAGAACCGAATAAATAGCGACAGAATGTCAATCTCTGACCAAATCAAGCCACCCGCGCACAGGTCTCATGATGCGCTGCTGTGGGCGGAGACGGAGCGGGCCGTTGTCAGTGCAGCCTTCCTGGACATGGGTCGGTGTGGCGACCCTGTCTTTCCGCTGGTTGGTTGGCGACGCCGTCCAAGCTCGGCGCCCGATGGCTGAGCTGTTTGCATGGCAGGGTCGGCCGGGGTATCTTGGTGTCACGGAGAGGTGCCGGAGTGGCCGATCGGGGCAGTCTCGAAAACTGTTGTACGTGCAAGCGTACCGTGGGTTCGAATCCCACCCTCTCCGCCAAACTGCCTGTTAAAACGTTGTAATCGTTGATAGATTCTAGATGTTATTTTGTGGCCCATGGTTTAGGCCGAAAACGCCTGCGGCTGAATCCATTGTGAAGCTGGCCGAACCTGTGGGACGATCGCCCGTCACGAAATGGATATCCAGTACTCCTACTGCAGCCAGGGCGGGGAGGCACTCACAAACGGCGCAAGCGCGTTAGCGCCTGTCCGTGTCAAGATGATGCATACCTGGCATGGCGAATGTAGTTCATGCATTCTGTCGGGCTGAACTCGTTGAGCCGGGAGCCGATGTGGTGCCACACGGCTGCGATCGAGCGTTCATCGGCCTTGCGCAGCAGCGTCTTGAGCTTGGCGAGTATCATCTCGATGGGATTGAGGTCGGGGCTGTAGATGTAGAGCGGCAGGAATAGAAGGTGAGCGCCGACGTCCCGTATGGCGCGTCGCACGGCCTGACCTTTGTGGCTGCCGAGATTGTCGAGGACGACGATGTCACCAGGGCGCAGCATGGGCACGAGAGACTGCTCGACCCAGGCCTGGAACAGGTGCCCGCAACCCGGCCAGAAACGTCATTGTCGACCAGCGGATGAATGGGACTGCTGCGAGCAGGCGTTCACCGCGCGTCGCCCATCCGCGGGTTCGGGTCATGTTGGTCTTGGCCCAAGTTTCATCGACGAAGACCAGGCGACCGGGATCGACCCGGCCTTGATAGTGCCTCCGTCGCTTCCGTTTGCGAGCAACGTCAGGCCGGTCCTGCTCGGCCGCCCGCAGGCTTTCTTTGAAGGTCAGGCGTCCCTTGCGCAGCAAACGCCAGATCGCGTCGTTGCTGGCTTTGGTCCTGTGTTCGGCCAGCTCGGCCCGCAGGCCACGCACGGTTGCATCGGACACGGTGGCGACCCGCGCGAGCAGCCAATCGCGCTCCGGCAGAAGCACAGCGTGACGAACGCCGCCCATCGGCTTGGGCGCACACGCGCCGGATGTCCGCTGACGATCGACCCACAGCACCACGGTCGCCGGGCCAAGATTGCGGTATTATGTAGCATCTGCCACCACGGCTAAGTTGCTTTGCGTTCTCGCGCGCGGGCAAACACTGGCATGTGGGGACGCCTTCATCATCTCCGGGCTACGTGAAAAGCGGTCCAGCATCGCGGGCAGGATTATTGAGCTTCGCCGCGAAGCCGACAAGCTGGAAGCCGACATGTTCCATGTGGACGCCGTGCTGCGGCTTTTTGACGTGGACCCGTCTGACATCCCGACCAAGGGCCACGTCCCGGTCCGCTCCGGCTATTTCGGGCGCAATGAAATCTCCCGCCGGGTGGCGGACGGACTGAGGACGCTGGGCACCGTGTCCGCCGTCGAACTGGCCTGCCAAGCCATGCGGGACAAGCAGCTTGACCCCGAGGCTGACAGCAAGCTGCGCACGAGCTTTGCCCAGCGGTTCCTCACGTCGCTCCACGACATGAAGAAGGTCGGCACCGTGGAGCGGATCGGCGGAGGCCGGGGCGTGCGCTGGCGTTTGACCGAAAGGGCCGATCAAGCCGCCGCGCGCTGCCAGTAGCCGCAGAAGTCCACGCTGGGCTTCGCCGCCAACGCCAGCGCCGCCACGCCCTTCGCTTGGCTGCCATTGTCATCCCGGCGGTGCCCCTCGCGCCAAGCGCTCTCTTGCGCGTAGCGAGCAAGGTAGAGGCCGGCGATGTGGTGGTGGTGCCCGACCTCCGCCCGGCGCAGCCGGCTGAAGAAGCTTTCGGCTCCGTTAGTGCAAGCGCTGTCCATGGAATACGCAAGCTGGTGGTTGATGCGCCTGGCCACGTGGTGGGCGTGCAGGTCGTTTCACGAATTGGCGTCGTCGGCCATGATCTCGGTCCCGGCGGCAACGTGGTTGCGGATGTAGGAGAACGCGGCGGCCTCCGTCTTAAAGGCGGATGGCATCACCTTGCCGTCGCGCTGGCGGATGACCACCACGCACTGCCGCTTGCCGGTTTGATTGCGCGTCAGGCGACGATCGCGGCGGTTCTCGCGGTGGTTAGCAGGCTTCACGTAGCCGCCGAAATAGGCCCCATCCACCTCCACCACCTTGCCGATCCCGCCAAGCTGGTAGCCCTTGACCTCTGACCCCATGGCCTCGCGCAGCTTATGGGACAGCACCCAGGCCGTCTTGTACTGCGAGACCTGTTGCGCGGGTGGCTTGATCCGACGCGGTTTGATCTGATTCGATGCAG
>CAXTTH010000263.1:0-3732 GCA_964247035.1 uncultured Acetobacteraceae bacterium | reverse complement strand
GCCTGGCCGACCCGCGGGGCTACAGCCGCAAGCTGCGCCGCCGGCTGGACGCCATGGAGGCGCACCGCCCGCCGGAGCTGCGCGGCCAGCGCGCCGGGCTGTGGATCGAGAAGATCCTGGCGCCGCAGGAGGCGCTCGCGGAGGAATGGCTGACCGACGGCACCACGGGCTACGACTACATGAACGAGGTGTCCGCCGTGCTGCACGACGGCGCGGGCGAGGAGCCGCTGACCGCGCTGTGGGTGGGGCTCACCGGCCGGCCGGCCGCGTTCGAGGCGGAGGCGATGGCGGCCCGGCGGCAGATCCTGCGGGAGAGCCTGTCGAGCGAGCTGTTCGCCACCGCCGCCGCCATCCACCGCATCGCCCGGCGGGACCTGGCGACGCGGGACTACACGCTGACCGCCGTGCGGCGCACGCTGACGGAAATCCTGGTGCACTTCCACGTCTATCGCATCTACGCCGGGTTCGGCGGGCTGTCGGAGACGGACAAGCGCGAGATGGACTGGGCGATGGCCGGGGCGCGCCGCACCGTGCGGGCCACCGACCGCCACCTGCTGGAGCTGATGGGCGGCTGGCTGTCCGGCGAGGGCATCCGCCAGGCGCCGGCCGGCAGCCGGCGGCAGGAGCGGCTGCGGGCGATGGTGAAGTTCCAGCAGCTCTCCGCGCCCACGGCCGCCAAGTCGGTGGAGGACACGTCGTTCTACCGCTACGGCCGGCTGATCTCGCGCAACGAGGTGGGCACCGAGCCGTCGCAGTTCGCGCTGTCCCCGGCGGCGTTCCATGCGGCCATGCGGGACCGCCGCAAGCACCTGCCGCTGGCGCTGCTGGCCACCGCCACGCACGACCACAAGCGCGGCGAGGACACGCGGGCGCGGCTGGCGGTCATCAGCGAGCTGCCGGGCGAGTGGGAGGCGGCGCTGACCCGCTGGACCCGGCTGAACGCCTCGCTGAAGAAAGAGGCCGATGGCGGCCCGGCGCCCGATTCCTGCGACGAGATCATGCTCTACGAGAGCCTGGTCGGCGCCTGGCCGCTCGGCTTGTCGGCCGAGGACCGCGAGGGGGTGGCGGCGCTGGAGGAGCGGCTGGCCGCCTGGCAGGAGAAGGCGCTGCGCGAAGGCAAGCGCCACACCGGCTGGGCCGAGCCGAACATGGAGTACGAGGCGGCGTGCCGCGACTTCCTGCATCAGGTCATGGACCCGGACCGGGTGTCGCGCGTGTTGCAGGATATCGCGGCCTTCGTGGAACGCATCGCCGCTCCCGGCGCGGTCAACGCCTTGTCGCAGGTGCTGCTGCGGATCACCTCGCCCGGGGTGCCGGACTTGTACCAGGGGACGGAGTACTGGGATTTCAGCCTGGTGGACCCGGACAACCGCCGCCCGGTGGACTTCCCCGCCCGGGAGGCCTCGCTGGCGGAGGCGCAGAACCCGGCGGCGTTGCTGGCGGACTGGAAGGACGGCCGGGTCAAGCAGGCGGTGGTCGCCCGCGCGTTGCAGTTCCGCGCCGCATCCGAAGGCTTGCTCACCGAAGGCAGCTACGTGCCGCTGAAGGCGGAGGGGGAGCGGGCGGACAACGTGCTCGCCTTCGCCCGGATGCACGAGGGCCGCGCCAGCGTCACGGTGGCGACCCGGCTGCCGGCGCAACTCCCCGGCATCGGGGCGCAGCCGATGCCGGACGCCGCCGGGTGGGGCGCAACCTTTCTTAACATGCCACGTAACCTCGTCGGCCGCCGCGCGCGAGACGTCCTGGCCGGCGAGGAGGGCGGGGAGATGGCGGAGCGAATGCCCTTGTCGAGCATCCTGGCCAGCTTCCCGGTGGCCCTGCTGGAGATCAGATGAACCGTCTCGTTGTCGTATCGAACCGGGTGCCGACGCCCAACACTGGCGCGACCGCCGGGGGCTTGGCGGTGGCGCTGTCCGGGCTCATGGCGCAGCGGGGCGGGCTGTGGTTCGGCTGGAGCGGGACCGTCTCCAACGATCATCAGGTGAAGTCCCACGTCGAGGGCGGGGTCCAGTACGCGACCATCGACCTGTCCGAGACGGAGCATGACCGCTACTACAACGAGTTTTCCAACAGCACGTTATGGCCGCTGCTTCACTCGATGCCGGAGCTGATGACGTTCGACCGGCGCAACGCGCAGGCCTACCACGCCGTCAACGAGCGCATGGCGACCTCGCTCGCCGGGCTGCTGCGGCCGACCGACCAGATCTGGATCCACGACTACCACCTGATGGCGATGCCGGCGATGCTGCGGGCGCGGGGCGTCGCGGCGCCGATCGGCTTCTTCCTGCACATCCCGTTCCCCTCCGCCGACATGCTGGCGAGCGTGCCGGAGGCGGGGGGGCTGATCCGGGACTTGGTGTCGGCCGACCTGATCGGCTTCCAGACGCAGAACGACGTGGAGAACTTCGCCGAGGCCGCGCACCGCCTGGCCGGGGCCACGCGGCTGACCGGGGGGTGGCTGCACGTGGATGGCCGCCGGGTGCGGCTGGGCGCGTTCCCGGTCGAGATCGAGGCGCGCGAGTTCGCGGCCACGTCCGAGCAGGCCTGGCGCAGCGCCCCGGCCGAACGGCTGCGCCGCAGCCTGCAAGGCCAGAAGCTGGTGCTCGGCGTGGACCGGCTGGACCCGACCAAGGGCCTGATCCAGCGGCTGCACGGCTACCGCCGCCTGCTGGAAACCCGCCCCGACTGGCGCCGCCGGGTGACGATGCTGCAAATCGCCGCCGAAAGCCGCAAGGAGGTCACCGCCTACCGCAACCTGCGCGAGGCGCTGGAGCATGAGGCGGGGGCCATCAACAGCGAGTGGGGCGAGCCGGACTGGACGCCGCTGCGCGTGGTGGCCCGCGCCAGCGCGCGCAACACCATGGGCGGCTACATGCGCGAGGCGCGCGTCGGCTTGGTGACGCCGCTGCGGGACGGCATGAACCTGGTGGCCAAGGAATACGTGGCCGCACAGGACCCGCAGGACCCCGGCGTGCTCGTGCTGTCCCGCTTCGCCGGCGCGGCGCGACAACTGGGGGCCGCGTTGATCGTGAACCCGCACGACCCGGACGAGATGGCGGACGCGCTGGACACGGCGCTGCGGATGTCCTTGGCGGAGCGGCAGCAGCGCTGGCAGGCGTGCTGGCGCGCGATCGAGAGCGCCACCCCGGTGCTGTGGGGCCGCACCTTCCTGGCGACGCTGCTGCGGGTGGGCAGCGGCGCGCCGGCGAACACGCTGGCAGGATCGGCGGCATCGGAGGAGCGGCAGCGGGGGGCGGTTCCCGGCCAGGCGACGCGCTGAGTTACACCGCCCGCAGCACAACCCGCCCCGTCACCTTGCCGTCCCGCAGCCGCATCAAGGCAGCGTTGGCCTCCGGCATCGGCACGGTCGAATAGGCCATAGGTTGCAGCTTGCCGGTTTGCGCCAGCGCCACCAGCTCGCGCAGCTCCTTTGGGTTGCCGACGTAGCTGCCGCCCACCGTCAGCTCCCGCATCGCCATGACCGGCAGGATAACCGTGAAGTCGCCGCCGAACAGGCCGACCTGCACCAGCCGGCCGCCCTTGGCCAGGGCTGCGAAGGCGAAGCGGGCGGTGGCGGCGCCGTTCACCAGGTCGATCACCGCGCGCACCGGGCCGCCGGTCGCTGCCAGGATGCGCTCGGTCACGCCGGCGCCGGAGCCGTCCACCACCTCGGTTGCCCCGGCCGCGGTGGGGGGCGTGCGCGTCTCCTCGCTGATGTCGCCGGCGCCGATG
>CAXTTH010000262.1:0-3735 GCA_964247035.1 uncultured Acetobacteraceae bacterium | reverse complement strand
ACCCCCGCGCCGCCCGGCCCGTACAGGCCCACGGCATGGACTTCGTCCAGGTAAGTCATCGCCCCGTGCCGCTCCGCCACGTCGCAGAACTCGGCCACGGGCGCGATGTCGCCGTCCATGGAATACACGGACTCGAACGCCACCAGCTTGGGCCGCGCCGGGTCGAGGCCGCACAGGATGCGGTCGAGGTCCGCCGGGTCGTTGTGGCGGAACACGTGCCGCTCGGCCCGGCTGTGGCGCATGCCCTCGATCATGGAGGCGTGGTTCAGCGCGTCCGACAGGATGACGCAGCCGGGCACCCGGGACGCCAGCGTGCCGAGCGTCGCCTCGTTGGACACGTAGCCGGAGGTGAACAGCAGCGCCGCTTCCTTGCCGTGCAGCGAGGCCAACTCGCGCTCCAGCAGCACATGGTCGTGATTGGTGCCTGAAATATTGCGCGTGCCTCCAGCGCCGGCGCCGCAGCGGTCCAGCGCCTCGTGCATGGCGGCAAGCACCGCCGGATGCTGTCCCATGCCGAGGTAATCGTTCGAGCACCACACAGTCACGGGCGATTGGCCGCCCAAGGTATGGTGGGTTGCCGCCGGAAAAGCGCCGGCCTGGCGTTCCAGGTCGGCAAACACCCGATAGCGGCCTTCGGCCCGCAAGCCGTCAAGCTGCTTGCGGAAGAAACCCTCGTGATCCATCGCACTCTCCAGCCCGGTAGTTGGGCTTTGCGACGGACCTTCCTAGTCCGGCCGCCTCGTTTCCTAGGGCAGCAGCGGGTTAGCTGCCAGCGACGTAGGCGCGCAGGGTTTCCACCTCGTGCGCCTGGTCGTCCAGGCGGGCCTTCACGACGTCGCCGATGCTGATGATGCCAGCCATGCGCTGATCGTCGATAACCGGCAGATGGCGGAAGCGCCCGGCGGTCATGGCGGCCATCGCCTGCCCCACCGTGGTCTGCGGCGTGGTGGTCTGCACCGCGCGGGTCATGGCATCGGCTGCGGTAAGGTCCAGCGCGCCTGCGCCGTGGCGGGCCAGGCAGTGGATGATGTCGCGCTCGCTGATGATGCCCACGAGCGCGCCGTCCTCCAGTACGGGGACGGCGCCGATGCGGCGCTCGGACAGTACGTTCGTCACGTCGGCCAGCGAGACGTGGGGCGGGACGGTGACAGTCTCCCCGCTCTTCTGGCGCAGGATAGCGGCTACGGTCATGGCTTGGCTCTCCTTGCTGCACCCGGGGTCTTCTGCCCCGGTTCAGGCATCGTGCGCGCTCCTGGCCCCCGATTGCAACGAACAGCCGTGCAGTGCAGCAAAAAGCGGCCGAGTCACTCTGCCGCCCGCAGTTGCGGTACGCCGGCCAGTTGGGTCGCCACCAGCTCCGCGAACCGGCCGCCATGGGCCACCAGGGAGTCGAACCGGCCGCGCTCCACCACTTCGCCGCCGTCGAACACCAGGATTTCGTCGGCGTCGCGCACCGTAGACAGGCGGTGGGCGATGATGAACGTGGTGCGCCCCGCCATCAGCGTCGCCATGGCGCGGGACACGCGCGCCTCGGTCGCGGCGTCCAGCGCGCTGGTGGCCTCGTCCAAGATCAGGATCGGCGGGTCCTTCAAGATGGCCCGGGCGATCGCCAGGCGCTGGCGCTGCCCGCCGGACAGGGTTGCGCCGCGCTCGCCCACCATCGTCTCGTAGCCCTGCGGCTGGCGGATGATGAAGTCGTGCGCGTCCGCCGCCCGGCAGGCGTGCTCGATCTGGGCGTCGGTCGCGTCCGGCCGGCCGATGCGCAGGTTCTCACGGATCGAGCGGTTGAACAGCAGGCTTTCCTGGAACACCATGCCGATGGTGTCGCGCAGGCTTTCCAGCGTCGTGTGCCGGATGTCCTGGCCGTCGATCGCGACGCGCCCGCCGGTCGGGTCCCACAAGCGTTGCAGCAGGTTCATCGCCGTGCTCTTGCCTGCTCCGGTGGAGCCGACCAGCGCGATCACGCTGCCGGGCTGCGCCACGAACGACACGTGGGACAGGATCGCCGGGCCGCCCGGGTAGGCGAATGAAACGTCCTCGAACGCCACCTCGCCGCGCGGCACCTCAAGCTCCACCGCATCCAGCTCCTCCGGCACGGAGCTCTTCGCGTCCATCACGCCGAAGTACTCTTCCAGCACCGGCATCTGCAGGAACAGGCGGGAGGCGAACTGCATGGCCGACTCCAGCCGGCTGATCAGCAAGTTGGCGAAGCCCATGAAGGTGACGATCTGCGCCACCGAGGCGTGCCCGTTCACGTGCAGCACCGTGCCGATGATCACGATCACGATCACCGCGATGGTCGAGGCGCCCCGCGTCAGCACATTGACCACGGCCCACCAGTTGAGCACCGGGAACTGGTGCGCGATCACCTGGTCGGCGATCTGGCCGAAGCGGCGGCGCTCGGCGGCCAGCCGAGTGAAGGACTGCACCACCATCACGTTGGCCAGCGCGTCCTGCGCGGTGCTGGCGAGGCTCGACTGGAAGAACTCCGCCTTCGCCTGGCCCTCCTCCGTGCGGCCGGTGACGAGCACGGTCACGGCGCAGAACATCACCACAAGAGCGATCAGCACCAGGGAGAGCTGCCAGTTCAGCAGCAGCGTCAGCGGCAGCAGCACCAGCAGCGCCACGTAGGTCGCCAACTGCTCGCGGAAGAAGCTGAGCCAGACCGAGAACATCGAGTCCGAGCCGCCGAGCATCACCTTCATCATCCGGCCGGAATGCGCGCCGCCGTGGAACGACAGCGGCATGGACAGCACGTGGCTGAAGAAGCGGCTCATCGCGGCCAGCCGGTTGCGGTGCGCCATGCGCTCGGCGTGCACGACGGTGGCGATGTTGGCGCCGATCGACACGGCCGCGATCACGATCCACACGCCGATCAGCGCCGCCGCCCGCGTCCATAGCGCATCGTGGGTCAAGCTGCCGGACTGCGACAGCAGGCCGATCACGCGGCCGAACAGCACCGGGTCGAGGAATTGCAGCCCTGCAAGGACGATGTTCGCAGCACCTAGGATGATAGCGAGGCGCTTGTCGCCGGCAAGCATGGCGAGCACGCGGCGGTAGGCGTTGAGGATGCGCATGGCGGCTGCCCAAGGTCGGAATTGATCGCAAGGCGACTATGGGAGCCGATGTTGGCGGGATAAGGGCAAGATCGCCGACGATTGAGGCCGGCAAGGCAGAGTTCAGCAGGGCTCCGCACGAAACATCCGGCTCGGCCGCACGAACTCCTCCTGCGCCGCCACCATCAGCAGCTCGCGCGAGCCCGCCTCCAGCGTGCGCCGCAGCAAGCCGTAGATGGCGCTTGCGGCCTCTTCCAACGCGGCCCGCGTGCTGCCGGTGCGCAGGCGGTGCACCAGGAACAATGCCGCGATCGTGTCCCCGGCGCCGTTGGCCGCCAGCGCCAGCCGCGGCGTCCGCAGCTGCCACGCCCCTTCCCCGTCCAGCGCCAGCAGATCGAGGCAATCCGCCGGCGTGCTGTCCGCAAGCAGGCTGGTGACGAGCACGGCAGCGCCCGGCTGCATGGTGGCGCGCCGCGTGCTCGCTGCCCGTCGGGTGTCCTCCAGCGTGCCCACCGGCAGCCCGGTGAGCTGGCCCAGCTCGAACTGGTTGGGCGTCGCGATGTCCGCTTGCGGCAGGCAGCGGTCGCGCAGCAGCGTCGGGATAGCGGCTTCGACGTAGATACCTGGCCCCGCGTCGCCGATCACCGGGTCGCAGCAATACAGCGCCGCCGGGTTGGCC
>CAXTTH010000261.1:0-3736 GCA_964247035.1 uncultured Acetobacteraceae bacterium | reverse complement strand
ACCCTCCGAGGCCCACCCCCATGCTCACCGGCGACACCCGCAATCAGGTTGACCAGGCTTGGAACAGCCGGATGCTGGTGGAGGGCCACAAGCTGGACGGCGTGGCGTCCCTGCCGTCCGGCATGTTCCGCCCCTGCGCCAGCGTCTCCGCCGCCACCCTGCTGTTCACCCGCACCGACGGCGGCGGCGCCGACCGCGTGTGGTTCCATGACGTGCAGGCCGATGGCTGGAGCCTGGACGACACGCGCCAGCCGCTGCTGCCGGAGCCCAGGCTCGGCCCGCCGAAGGAGCCAGGCGCAAGGTGACGTCAGCTTGCTCAGACGACGCGCCGCTGCCGCCGCGGACGGACGGGGACAACCGGAGCCAACGGAGCGCTCAACGCCTGGCGCCGCTCGAACAGGAAGGACAGGCGTTCCGTCTCGGCCGCGAACACCCGGCGGCCATAGGCCACGTCCACTGCGCGGTCCAGCGCCCGGTGCGCGCGCACCAGCGCGGCGGGCATCAGGTTCGGGTCGTACAGGGTCGCCAGCGTCTCGCCCGGGAACTCGGCGCGGGCGCCCAGCACCCCCTGCGCCGCCGCCTCGATGGCCTGGCGTTGCGTCGGGGCGGGGTCGGGCCAGGGATAGTTGTTGTACACGATGCCGGCCGAGTAGCGGTAGTCGCTCTTGAGGCGTCCGCACACGGCCCGCGTCCAGGCCATGTGCATCGCCGAGGACAGCACGCCGAAATGGTAGGGCGTGGCGTCCCGCACGATCATCAGCAGGTCGCTCGAGATCGTTTCCGGCGGCTCGAAGCCGATCGGGATGTAGGGCCGGCGCTCGGACGACACCTTCGGCACAACCAAATATGGCGCGTCCGGGAAATTTTCGACGTGGAACCGCGTCGGCGTGGCCGCGATCGCCTGGGTCGGCAGGCTGCGGCTGGCTTGCCGGGCCGCTTGCACCGCCTGCACCCGCTTGCGGGCTTCCGGCAGGGCGCGCAGCTCGCCCGGCGCCGCGTCGCCGAGCCACAGGCACCAGCGCCGTCCGCCGTTGAGGAACTCCTCCGCGCCGATCCAGGGGCGGAAGAAGCGCCGCGCCGCCGGTTCCAGGAACAGGAACGCCTGCCGCTCCTCCTCGGTGAACAGGTAGTGCCCGCCGTCGATCGGCTTGTTGCCGATGCCCATGGCGGGAACGTCGCACAACGGCTGGCGGCGTTTGGGCAGCGCCGCCGCCGGGCCATCGACCAGGTAGGCGTTGATGCGGGGCACGCGCCTCATCTGCGGCTCGCCCGCCGGGTCGGCGTAGTCGAACAGCAGCTTGTCCGGCCGGTCCCGCAGGCTGAAGCCGATCACCACGCAATGCACCGCGGCGGCGCCGCGCGCCTCGCTGGCCCATTTGAAGGTGCGGTGGGCGAAGGTGATGGCCACCCGGCGCGGCGCCAGGTCCGCCCACAGCACCGCCGGCTGCTCGCCCTGGGTGATGGAGTTGGTGGAAACGAAGGCGGCCTCGATCGCCGGGTTGGCGGCCATCATCTCCGCGGCCCGGCGGTGCCAGCAGGTCACGTAGTCCAGCACGCCCATGTTGCGGGTGGCGCCCCACACCCGCGCCATGTCCGCCCGCTGCGCCGCGTCCATTACCCGCGCGCCGTGGAACGGCGGGTTGCCGACGATGAAGGACAGCTCTTGCGGCTTGACCAGGTCCTGCCAGGGGATGGCGAGCGCGTTGCCGGTGCGGATGTCGGCCCCTTTCACCAGCGGGAGGCGCGCATAGGCGTAGCCGAACTCCTCGCTGACCCGCAGGTTCATTTGGTGGTCGGTCAGCCACATGGCGACCAGCGCGATCTGCGCCGGCCATTCCTCGACCTCGATGCCGTGGAATTGGTCCACGTCGACGATGCTGCGCACCAGCGCGGGGGCGGCGGCCTGCATCTGCGCGTCGCCGTAGCGGGCGCGCAGCACCTCCAGCTCCAGCAGCCGCAGCTCGCGGTAGGTCACGACGAGGAAGTTGCCGCAGCCGCACGCCGGGTCGAGCACCTGGATGGCGGCGAGACGTCGGTGGAAGTCGCCCAGTTGGCGGCTGCTACGGCGGCAGCGCTCGAACTCGGCGCGCAGCGGGTCCAGGATCAGCGGGCCGACCACCTTCAGGATGTTGGCTTCCGTGGTGTAGTGCTCGCCGAGCCGGCGGCGGTCGCGGGTGGCCTTGATCGACTGGAACAGGCTGCCGAACACCGCCGGGCTGATCGCGCCCCAGGCGAGGCGGGCGCACTCCAGCAACACGTCCCGCATCCGCCCGTCGAAGTCGGGGATCGGCAGGCGCTCGGCGAACAGCCGGCCGTTCACGTGGGGCAGGGCGGCGAGCGCCTCGTCCAGCGTGCGCTGGCGGCGGGCCGGCTCGGCGTCCAGCACCTCGAACAGCTTGGCCAGGCGGGGGCCGAGGTCGCTGCCATCCTCGGCGGTCCGCGCGTCCAGGTAGTCGCGGAAGGCGCCGGTCTCGAAGATGCCGGTGCTGTCGGCGAACAGGCAGAACAGCAGGCGCACCATCCAAACCTGCAGCGGATGGCCGGCGTAGCCCGAGGCCTCCAGCAGGTCGTGCAGCTCGCCGAGCTTGCGGACGGCGGCGACGTCCACGGGGTTGCTGACGCCGAAGCTGCGGGTCTGGTAGCCGGAGATGAAGCCGAACAGGCCGATGCGGCGCGGCAGCTCGGCCAGCGGGAACTCGTGATCGGTCCCTTCGTCCAGGTCGTAGAGCCGGATTCGCGCAAAATCCGACACGATGACGTAGCGGGGCAGGTCGGCGTCGCGCAGGCCGGGGAAGTAGTCACGCGCTTGGGTGGCCGCGCGGTCCAGGTCCTCGCCGCGGGATTTGTGCTCAACGAGCAGCTTGCCTTTCCACAGCAGGTCGATGAAGCCGCGGCGGCTTGCGGTGACGAGGTCCTTCACCGGGCGCTCGAAGGCGGCGACCCGGCGGCGGTTCAGGCCGAACACGTCGAAGAAGCCATTCCAGAAGCTCTGCGCCTCGGCCCGCTCGGATGACGCCTCCCGCCATTCGCGCGCGAATGCGGCGGCCCGTTCGCGCATCTCGTTCAGGGCCAGCGGCATCCATGACTCTCTTTGTCGTCGGGCAGGTGTCGTATCACGAACCAGGCAGGCGTTCGAGGCGCGACGCCCCGCTGCCAGGGCTCTCGCATGCAGGCGAAGGCTGCCGAGCTGGGCCGGTTCGTGCGCTCACTGGTCGCCCTGGGCCGCGCCGCGGCGAGGCAGGCCTTCGCCGCTTTCCTAGCCGGGCGGACACTGACGGGCGGCGGGCCAAGCGGTGAAGCGCGTCCTCATCGACCTGCTCCGCTCGCCCGCCCTGCCGCACGTCTATGCCGGGGGCAACTACCTTTGCGCCGTCCGCGGGCTGGCGCAGCTCGCCGCCGCCCTGGCGCGCGCCGGCTGCGGCGTGACGGTGCTGGCGGACCCGGAGTTCATCCGCGCGGAGTTCGCCCGGCAGGCGCTGCGGGACGCGCCGCCCTGCCTGGCGGTGATCGAGGCGGCGGACACCACCGCGATCCCGGCCGCCCTGGCGGAGCACCGGCCCGACGCCGTGCTGCTCGACCTGGGGTTGCCCGACAGCGACGGCCCCGACACCTTGGCGCGCATCCACACTCCGGCCCGCACGGTGCCGTGCGTCGTCCTGACCGGCCGCGACGACGCAGAACTCGTGCAGCAGGCCATCGACGCCGCCCAGATCGACGAAGGCGCCGTAGTCGGTGA
>CAXTTH010000260.1:0-3738 GCA_964247035.1 uncultured Acetobacteraceae bacterium | reverse complement strand
GCTTCGGGCGTGGCACTCGCGGTCGGCTGCAACCTGGTCAACAACCTGCCGGCCCGCTTGGTCGCCGGGCGGGTGGCGGAGCTGGCGCAGGCGCCGGCTGCCGTGCGCAGCGCCCTGCTGATCGGCGTTGACCTCGGGCCCAACCTGTCCGTCACCGGGTCGCTTGCCACCATCCTGTGGCTGACGGCGCTCCGGCGCGAAGGCCAGAGCGTGAGCGCCTGGAGCTTCCTGAAGCTGGGCGCGCTGGTGACGCCGCCGGCCTTGGCGCTTGCCATCGCCGGCGCCTTCGCGTTCGGTTGAGCCTTATGAGGAGACACCTATGCAGAATCTCAGCGCCGCCTGGCTCTATCCGCTCATCCTGCTCGCCGGGGCGTTGCAGGCGTGGGGGCCGCCGATGAACGGCGCCCTGCGCAAATCGCTGGAGAACCCGTGGCTGGCCAGCACCGTGTCGTTCCTGCCGATCGTGGCCTTCCTGCTCGTGCTGTGGTTCTGCCTGCCCAATCCGATGCCTTCGGCGAGGGGCATCGCCGCCATGCCTTGGTGGGCGCCGCTGGGCGGGCTGGTCGGCGCGTTCGCGGTCATCATGGGGCTGCTGTTCGTGAACAAGATCGGCGCCGGCCCGTTCGCCGGGCTGACCATCACGGCGAACCTGCTGATGTCGCTCGCCATCGACCAGTTCGGCTGGTTCGGCATCGAGCAGCACAGCCTTACCATCTGGCGCGTGCTGGGCGGTGCATTGATGACGGGCGGCATCGTCCTGATCGCCCTGTTTTAGCCCTCCGATGCACGAGGGAATCATCCCGCAGGCCCAGCGCGCCGGCTTCCGGCCGCGCTCGCTGGATGCCGTCAACTTCCTGCTTGCCGACGTGCGGGGCGCGCTGGGGCCATACCTCAACGTGTTCCTGGTCACGCAGCAGCATTGGAGCCAGACGGAGGTCGGCTGGGCCACGACGGTCAGCGGGCTGGTCGGGCTGGCCGCGCAAACGCCGGCCGGAGCGGCGATCGACGCGACCCGGCGCAAGCGCGGCGTGGTCGTCCTGGCGCTGATGGCGCTCGCAGCCGGCGCGCTGGTGATCTTCGCCGCCCCGCGCTTCTGGCCGGTCCTGGCGGCCAGCACCGCCATCACCGTGGTGGGCGACGTGCTCGGCCCGGCAGTGGCGGCGGTGACGCTCGGCCTGTACGCCCGGCAGCACCTGGCGCGCCGGATGGGCCGCAACTCCGCGTTCGACCATGCCGGCAACGTGGCGATCGCGGCCGCCGCGGGCGGCGTAGGATACCTGTTCTCGCAGCGCGCCGTGTTCCTGCTGGCGCCGCTGTTCGCGCTGCTGGCAGCGGCGGCCATGCTGTCGATCCCGCACGCCGCCATCGACCAGGACCGCGCCCGCGGGCTGGAGGAGGGCGAGGGCAGGGCGCAGTCGTCCGGCTACGCCGCGCTGCTGCGCTGCCGGCCGCTCGTCGTGTTCGGGCTGTGTGCCATGCTGTTCCATTTCGCCAACGCGCCGCTGCTGCCGCTGGTCGGCCAGAAGCTCGCGCTGGCCCATCCGCATTGGGCCACTGCCATGATGTCGTCCTGCATCATCGCGGCCCAGCTCATCATGCTGCCGGTGGCGCTCGCGGTCGGGCGCACGGCGGACCGCATCGGACGCAAGCCGATCCTGCTGGCGGGCTTTGCCGTGCTGCCGGTGCGCGCGCTGCTCTACACGGCCTCGGACAGCGCGCCCTGGCTGATTGCGGTGCAACTGCTCGACGGTGTCGGGGCCGGCATCTTCGGCGCCATCACGCCGCTGGTCATCGCAGACCTGATGCGCGGCACCGGACGCTACAACCTGGCGCAGGGTGCGGTGGCCACGATGCAGGGCGTCGGCGCCTCGCTGAGCGGCCTCGCGGCCGGGGTGATCGTGGACCGGTTCGGCTATTCGGCCGCGTTCCTGGCGTTCGGAACGGCGGCTTGCGTCGCGGTGGCAGCCTTGTCGCTGGCCATGCCGGAGACAGCGCCGGACCACGCCAGCGCTGCGGGGGCTTGACGAAACCCAGGGTGGAAGTCGCACAGGCTACAGTCGCATAATGCGTATTATGGAAAGCTATGGGCCAGCCTCAGCCATCGAACTCCATCACCAGCCCGTCATAGCCTGGCTCCACGCCAGCCGGCAGGCGCCCGCGCAGCCAGGCCCAGTCCATGTCCGGTCCCATGTGCGTCAGCACCGTGCGCCGTGCGCCGACACGCTCGGACCATTCCAGCACGCGCGCCAGGCTGGCGTGGGTGCTGTGCGGCTGGCGCTGGAAGCAGCCGACCAGCCAGGTGTCCACGCCGTGCAGGATGTCGAACCCGGCGTCCTCCAGCGTCACCAGGTCCGTCGAGTAGCCGAACGCGCCGACCCGGAAGCCGACCGTTCTCATGACGCGGTGATCTTGCTCAAATACTCGCACGGCCAGCCCGGCAGTTTCAACCAAGTCGCCGAACTCGAACGGCCTCGGGTCCAGCACCGGGCGGTAGAAGCCCGGCGGCTTCCACGGGCGGAACGCGTAGTCGAAGCGCCGGGTCAGCTCGGCCAGGGTGAACTCCGTCGCGTGCGCCGGCAGCGGCTTGCCGGCGATGCGGTTCAGGATGCGCACCTCGTCGATGCCCATGATGTGGTCGGCGTGGGCGTGGGTGAACAGCACGGCGTCCACTTGCGGGATGGCGCAGGCCAGCATTTGGGTGCGCAAATCCGGCCCGGTGTCCACCAGCAGCCGCTGGCCGGCGTCGCTTTCCACCACGATGCAGGACCGGGTGCGCTGGTTGCGCGGCTCCGCCGGGTCGCAGGCGCCCCAATCGCCGCGTCCGTCCGCGCCGCCGATGTGGGGCACCCCGGCCGAGCCGCCGCAGCCCAGGATGGTGACGCGCATCAGGCGGCGCGAGTGAACAGGCGGCGGAAGTTGGCGGTGGTCAGCGCCGCCAGCGCGTCCGGCACCAGGCCGCGCACGTCTGCCAGCGCCGCCGCGGTCTTGGCGACGTAGGACGGTTCGTTGCGCTTGCCGCGGTAGGGCGTGGGGGCAAGATAGGGCGCGTCCGTCTCGACCAGCAGGCGGTCGGCCGGCGCGTCGCGGGCGATGTCGCGGTTCTCGGCGGATTTGGGGAAGGTCAGGATGCCGGAGAAGCTGAGATAGCCGCCCATGGCCAGCGCCGCTTCTGCCAGGCCGCGGCCGGAGGAGAAGCAGTGCAGCAGGAAGTCGTAAGGACCCCCCTCCTCCCGCTCCTGCCGCAGGATGGCGGCAATGTCGTCGTCCGCCGCGCGGGCATGGATGCAGAGCGGCGCCCCGGCCAGCCGCGCGGCGCGGATGTGGGCGCGGAACGAGGCCTGCTGCACGTCGCGCGGGGCGGTCTCGTAGTGGTAGTCGAGGCCGGACTCCCCAATGCCGATGACCTTGGGATGGTTTGCCAGCGCGGCCACCGCCTTGGGCGTCGGCACCGGCGCCAAGGCGACGTTCTGCGGGTGGACGCCCACGGTGCACCACACCGCCGGGTGCGCTTCGGCCAGGGTGCGGATGGCGAGCGACTGCTCCATGGAAGTGCCGATGGTGACTAGCTCGCCCACCCCGGCGGCGGCGGCGCGGAACAGCACGGCGTCCAGCTCGTCGGTGAAATAGTCCAGGTGGCAATGCGAATCGATCAGCATGTCACGCCTCGCCGACGTGGCGCGGGAACACGCCCTGCGGCGGCGGCAGGGCGATGCCGCCGGGCAGCGGCGTGGCCAGGGC
>CAXTTH010000259.1:0-3742 GCA_964247035.1 uncultured Acetobacteraceae bacterium | reverse complement strand
GCCATGCGCCTAGCGTGCTGGTGAAAAACCTCAAGCATAAGTCGGCGATCGAGCCCCCACCCGCCCTGTCTAGCGGGGCGCGAACCCGACGGGAAGGACGCCATGGCAGACGAAGCCATCCGCAGCACCGAGAGCACGGCCGCGGACCCGTTGAAGATGACCCGCTCCATGGCCGACATCGCCGAGCGCTCGCAGCGCATCGTGGCCGACTGGCTCAAGCGCCAGGGCGCCGAGGCCGCCAACCCCGACCCGGCCAACATCGGCAGCGCCTTCATGGAGATGACCGCCAAGCTGATGAGCGACCCGGCGCGCCTGATGCAGGCGCAGGTCGGCTTCTGGCAGGACTACATGACGCTGTGGCAGGCCACCGCCCGGCGCATGATGGGCGCCCCCATGGGCGCCCCTGGCCCGTCGCCCGCGGTGATCCAGCCGGACCCCAAGGACAAGCGCTTCAAGGACGACGCCTGGAAGGAGAACGAGGTGTTCGACTTCATCAAGCAGTCCTACCTGCTCTCCGCCCGCTACGTGCAGGACGTGGTCGGCCAGGCGGAGGGGCTCGACCGCAAGACGGCGCAGAAGGTGGACTTCTACTCCCGCCAGTTCATCGACGCGATGAGCCCGTCCAACTTCCTGCTGACCAACCCCGAGGTGCTGCGCAAGACCGCCGCCACCGGCGGCGAGAACCTGATCCGCGGGCTGAACAACCTGCTGGGCGACCTGGAGCGCGGCCGCGGCAAGCTCGCCATCAAGATGACCGACATGGACGCCTTCAAGCTGGGCGAGAACATCGGCGTCTCGCCCGGCAAGGTGGTGTTGCAGAACGAGCTGATGCAACTGATCCAGTACGCGCCCAGCACGGAGCAGGTGCAGCGCCGCCCGCTGCTCATCATCCCGCCCTGGATCAACAAGTTCTACATCCTCGACCTGCGCCCGAGCAACAGCTTCGTCCGCTGGGCGGTGGGCCAGGGCCACACCGTGTTCATGGTCAGCTGGGTCAACCCGGACGCGCGCCTGGCCGGCAAGGGCTTCGAGGACTACATGGCCGAGGGCGTGTTCGCCGCCCTGGACGGCATCGAGCGGGCGACCGGCGAGCGGGAGGTCAACGCGATCGGCTACTGCCTCGGCGGCACGCTGCTCGCCACCACGCTGTCCTGGATGAAACGGCAGGGCGACGACCGGATCAAGAGCGCCACCTTCCTCGTCACCATGACGGACTTCGCCGAGGCGGGCGAGCTGGGCGTGTTCGTCGACGAGGAGCAGTTGGCCCAGTTGGAGGCCAAGATGGGCCGCGACGGCGTGCTGCAAGGCGCCGACATGGCGCAGACCTTCAACATGCTGCGCGCCAACGACCTGATCTGGTCGTTCGTGGTCAACAACTACCTGCTGGGCAACGAGCCGTTTCAGTTCGACCTGCTGTATTGGAACAGCGACGCGACGCGCATGCCGGCGCGGATGCACAGCTACTACCTGCGCAACATGTATCACGAGAACAAGCTGGCGCGCGGCGAGCTGGAGCTGGCGGGCGAGCGGATCGACCTCGGCGAGGTGGACGTGCCGGCCTACTTCATCTCCACCCGCGAGGACCACATCGCCCCCTGGCGCAGCACCTACCGCGGCACCCAGATGCTGGGCGGCAAGGTGCGCTTCGTGCTGGCGGCCAGCGGGCACATCGCCGGCGTGGTGAACCCGCCGGACAGCGGCAAGTACAGCCACTGGGTGAGCGACGCGCTGCCGGCCGCGCCGGAGGAGTGGTTCGCCGGCGCGCAGGAGATGGCCGGCTCCTGGTGGCCGGACTGGCAGCGCTGGGTCGTGGCGCTGACGGACGGGACAGCGCCGGCGCGGACGCCGGGCGAAGGCGGGCTAGACACGATCGAGGACGCGCCGGGGAGCTACGTGCGGGTGAAGGCCTGAGCGGGGCGCCTGCCCTCCCGACGAGGGCGGCGCCAGCGTGGATTGCGCTCAGCCGGAGGCAGGTGCGTTCATGGGCGGGAAATCAGGTTTACGTGAACCTTCGCCTTGACGAACTCGTCTGCGTCCTTGAGCAGCTTGGTTGTCGCCGGGGTTTGCGGCATGGCGGCGATGATGCCTTGGCGGCATGTCTCGGAGCCTGCCGGCAATTCGTTGACGAGTTCCATGATTTCGACAAAGCCCAGATGATTGTCGAAGCGGAGAATAAGGTCGTGGGTTATTTTCTGCGTGACAAAGCAGTTCATTGCCGCATCGCGCCGACCAGCAACGAAGTGAGCGGCTTTGCGCGTGTAATTTGTGAGGTAGTTTGACGGAAGGGGAATGGTTCGTGCGAGCGAGTTCGGAACATCGCGACGCTGAAGCCACTCTAGCGCGTATGAAACATCATAGAGTGCATGACAATACTGAGTCTTGCATAGTTTTACATATACCATCTTGTAATACTCGTCAGTACTGATATCATTCAAATCGGTCGCGGGATCAACGACATCGCTGTCAGATGCACGCGCTAATCCAGTAAGTAGCAACAACGAAATTAATGAAAAAACGGTTCTAGCGAACAAGGCCGTTTCCGATCTGCCTGAAAACGCGAAAGTTTTTCGAGTCCACCCCGGGTATGTCTACACTTGGAAACTGCGCCGCAAATCCTGGTCTGTAGTTGTTGATCTTATTGCCGTTCGGCGCGACGGACCACTCCAGGCCGCCACCAACGTCAGCGCCTCGTGTGGAATCCCCCTTTTTAGGCATACGGTTAGGCGAATAGAAGTGCGTGGCGCCCTGCGAAATGTCCGGCTCTGTCCCGTTGATGATGCGGTGAGCAAGCTCACGCTCCGCCTTGGTGGGTGATGTTCTGTGCGCGAATGCCCCCCACACCTGTTTGACTGTCCAATTCGGCGGCGCACGATGTAAGCGATTCATGAGAACCTGCCCTACCATCGTCTTTTCCGCATCGGAACCACCACCCGCTTCTGATATTATGATGCGGGCCAAGTCTTCCACGTTCGTTTCTTGCGGGTCAACAGCATGATGGCCATGGGTTCCACGCGAAACAGCTTCCGGTTGCCCGGTCCGATGAGTGGCTAGAGGCTGCGCCGGATGGGTGGATTTTGTGGTTGATGTCTTGCCTGCATGGCCATCGCCGAAATGCCCATGCTCCTTACGCCCTTGCGTGATCCAACTCATAAACTACCATTGTCTGTCTTAGGCGTATATAGAACATTCAGCGAACCAGTTTCAGTCCACCTGCTCAATGCACGATTGACCTCGCGCAGCGATCATCCAGGCAGCCATGTGCCTCGCTTCGGTCTTTGCCCGCCCGAGCCTCACAACCCGATCCGCGCCTCCACCACGTCCGGCTCCTCCGGCGAGCGGTGCAGGCTGAAGCCCAGCCGCCGCACGAAGGCCAGCATCGGCGCGTTCTCCGCCAGCACCTGGCCCGCCATGCCCGTCATGCCCTGCCCGCGGCCCCACTGCATCAGCCGCGCCATCAAGTGCCGCGCCAGCCCCCTGCCCTTCAGGGCGGCCTCCACCACCACGGCGAACTCGCCCCCGTCGCCGTCGCGCACCAGGCGGCTCACCCCGGCGGTGTCGCCGTTGGCGCGGATGGCGACGAAGGCCATCTCGCGGTCGTAGTCCACCTGGGTCATGCGGGCGATCCGCTCCGGCGACAGCTCGCGCAGCGACGAGAAGAAGCGGTAGCGCACGTCCTCCGGGGTCAGCCGGGCGAACAGGGCGGCGTGGCCGGCCGCGTCCTCCGGGCGGATCGGGCGGATGG
>CAXTTH010000258.1:0-3753 GCA_964247035.1 uncultured Acetobacteraceae bacterium | reverse complement strand
TCACCCTCCTGCTTGTGTACCCGCACGCCGGGACGCTGCCGCTCCGCCGCGGTCGGCGCGGCCCCCCGCACCGCCGTGCCGATCGAGCCGATCGGCCGCGCCGATGGCTGGTGCGACGATCCCGGCGACCCGGCCTACAACCGCCCTGTGCAGACCCCCTATGCGGGCCGGCACGAGGCGCTATGGCGCTCTGACGGACTGTATGACCTGGTTGGCGTGCTCGGCTGGAATGACGCACCGGTTCGGCGCGGCGCCGGCTCCGCCATCTTTCTCCACGTGGCCCGGCCGGACTACGCCGCCACCGCCGGGTGCATCGCATTGGCGCTGCCGGATTTGCGCGCCATCCTGGCCGCTGGCCTCACCGCCGTGCAGGTGCTGGATCCCGGCTGAGCCCTTTGGCCTGCAACTCGGCCAGGTAGGCCTGCCAGCGCACCTCCTGTTGCTCGCCGATCTCCAGCAAGTAGGGCCAGGTGAAGATTCCCGTGTCATGGCCGTCGTCGAAGATGATGCGAATAGCATAGTGCCCGATCGGCTCCACCATGCGCAGGCTGACGTCCCGCTTGCCCGGCACCGTCACCCGCTCGGCGGCCGAATGCCCTTGAACCTCCGCGCTGGGGCTCAGCACGCGTAAATACTCTGCCGGATAGCTGAACTGCAGCCCCCCGGTAAAATCCACCTCCAAGCGTCGGGAAGCGCGACGGACCCTGATCTCGATGGGCGTGGCTCCGGTCAATCCAGGATCCGGGCTTCGTCCGGCAACATGATGGGGATGCCGTCCCGCACCGGATAGGCCAGCCCAGCGGCGGTGCTGACCAGCTCGCCAGCGGCACGGTCATACACGAGCGTGCTTTTGGTTACCGGGCATACCAGTATTTCCAGCAGGCGGGGGTCGATCTCGACGGGCAGCCGCCCCGTGGCAGCACCGCTCAACTGAGGGGCCGCCCGTCGTTTTGCTGGCCAGGATGCGCGCCCATCCGCAGCAGCGTCGTCAGCGTCGCGGCCCGGGCGAAGGTATCGTCCGCCTCCAGCAAGGCCTGCCGTTCCACCGGGTCGAACGGGCAGACCATGCTGAGCGTGGTGACCAGCTCGTCGTCCATCATCTCGTCGATGGCTTCCCAGTTCGCGTCGAAGCCATTGGCGGTGAAGTAGGTGCGCAGGGCCGTCAGCAGGGCCACGCGCTCCGGCAGATGATCCGGTGGCGGGTCCAGGTCGGCCAGGAAGCGCGAATAGTCAGCCGCGACCTGGCGATAACCCCGGCGCATCTCCAGCTCCGCCTTGGCCTCGAACCGGGTCACGCCGGAGAGCGCGATGAGGTAGCGGCCATCGTCCGTCTCGCTGAAGGATGACAGCCGCCCGGCACACCCGATGCCGAACAGGGCAGGAGCGCCTTCCGCCCCAGCCGTGCCGCCATCGGGCTGGATCATGCCGATCATACGGTGATCGGCCAGCGCGTCCTCCACCATGGCCTTGTAGCGGGGCTCGAAGATGTTGAGCGGCAGCTTGCCGTGAGGCAGCAGCAGAGCGCCGGACAGCGGGAACACCGGCAGCGTTTCCGGCATCCCGCCCGGCCTGCCGCCCGGCCCTGGGAGCGACCCGTCCACGATCAGCTGAACAGCATGGCCGACAGCTTGCGCCGTGCGGCCAGCGTCGCCGGGTCCACATGGCCCCAGGCCTCGAAGAACTTGAGCAGCTGCAAGCGGGCGGCATCCTCGTTCCAGCTGCGATCCCGCCGCACGATGTCCAGCAGCGCCGCAGCTGCCTGGTCCCGCTCGCCGATGGCGTTCAGCGCCGTCGCCAGCTCATACTGCGCCTCGTTGTCCGCCGGGTCGGCGGCGACCCGGCGCTGCAAGGCCACAAGCCCGGACGCGGCGTCCCGGCCCTCCTCGAACAGCGCCAGTGCGCTGCGGGCGCCGATTACGTCGGCGTGGTCGGTGATCTTGGCCGGCACCTGCGCCAGGGCCTCATGCGCCTGGCCCGGCTGGTCGAGGGCCACGAGGGCGCGCACCAGCCCTCCCCAGGCCGCCGGGTTCTCGGGCTCGGTTTCCAGCACGGCATTGAACAGCTCGCCCGCCTCATGCGGCTGGCCATCCTCCAGCGCGGCCTGCGCCTCCGCCAGCAGCTCCGCCGCCGGCATGGCGCCGCCGGCCAGCTTGAGCAGCTGCTCCACGAAGCGCTTGACCTCACTCTCCGGCAGCGCACCCTGGAACACATCGGCGATCTGGCCTTGCCAGAACGCGGCGACCGTCGGGATGGACTGCATGGGCAGCCCGATGCGGGCCAACTGCTCCACCAAGGCGCGGTTCTTGTCCACATCGACCTTGACGAGGCGCACCCGCCCGGCCGCCGCCGTCACCACCCGCTCCAACGTGGGGGTCAGCTGCTTGCACGGGCCGCACCAGGTCGCCCAGAAATCCACCAGGACGGGAACGGTGCGCGACGCTTCGATCACGTCCCGCACGAAGGTTGCCTGATCGGCATCCATGATGGTGGCCGCGGCTTGAGCGTCCTGCGCTGATTGGCCGATGATCGAGTCCATGCCTGCTTTCCTTTGCGATGGCGCGCAGCCATCAGGAGTGGTTAGATGTAGCCGTCTCGACAACCCGCAAGCGCGCTCCGTTGCCCTTGACCCAGACCATGCCGCTCCGCCGCGCAAGCGTCCAGCCTTTCACACGCTTGCAATGGCGCGAGAACCCGCTTACCAACCGGTGTCGGAGCGCGGGCGTAGCTCAGGGGTAGAGCACAACCTTGCCAAGGTTGGGGTCGAGGGTTCGAATCCCTTCGCCCGCTCCAAATTTACTAGCAAATTTAGCGTGTTAGGATTAGTCATGCTTAGTTATATATCTCAGATTGGCTGGCGGCTTAGGCAGTCCAAGCGCGATCTAAGCTTTGGCGGAAGATTTTCGGTGAGGTGGACCATGTAGCCCGTCCAGCGCATGGCGTACTTGGACCGGAACCGGGCATCGGTGTCGTAAGGTGACTCCACCCGGTCGCCTGGTCCCTGGCCCTGTACCGGGCGCATCCGCATGCGGCCGCCGGCCGGTTCGCGAGCCTCCGCGCCAGCACTGCCGCTATTAGCTTCCCCCTTGTCCCGCTCAGAGTGCCGTGCCCACACGCGGCGCAGCACGGCCACCTCCGGCAAGCCCGCCGCGTCCGCCGGCGCGCCCGCGCGGCCCAAGGCGTCCAATAGCAGAAAGCCATCCGTGCCGACCTGGGCGGCGTATGCCTCGCGCTTGGGAGGGGTGTCAGGCAAGCGCACGTCCTCGACCCGGCGGTCGTAGCGCTCGTACCAGTCCGCAGGCGCGATGGCGCGCAGCCAGTCGGGTGCTGTAACGGCGATGGCATTCAGCGCCGCCCGCAGCGTCTCGCCCACCAGCTCCAGCCGGTTCAGGGTCCGCACGGTGGCGAGCACATGCGTGCTGTCGGTTCGCTGGCGACCTCGGGCCTTGAGCAGCCCGCCCTTGCGGGCCGCGTCCAGCAGGCGGGCCAGCAGCCGCTCCGTGGCTGCATGCTGGAGCAAGCGCCCGCGGAACTCGCACAGGACGGAGAAATCGAAGCCGGCGTCGGCCAGGTCGAGGGCGAGCGGGTATTTCCAGTTGATCCGGCCCTGGACGGCGTCAGCCGCCTGCCAGTCGCTCAAGCCCTCGTGAAACTGCATGAGGGTGACTACTGGTCTGAGTTAGAGGTTCGCTGACGTTTTGGATGAGAGCCGACCATCACAACCCGGCTTGTTTGATGATGCGATGTGCGGCGGCG
>CAXTTH010000257.1:0-3760 GCA_964247035.1 uncultured Acetobacteraceae bacterium | reverse complement strand
CCCCCCCCCCCCCCCCCCCCCCCCCCCCCCCCCCCCCCCCCCCCCCCCCCGCCTCCACCACGATGCGTCCGCCGGGCGCCGGCCCCGGCCCGATGGCGCGGTCGTTGTCCACGCCCTCGAACAGGTCAGACAGCCAGACCGCCGGGCGGGACAGCGCCGTGTCCGCGCGCAGCGTCGCCGCGACGCAGGGCAGGGGGGCCAGCCACAGCAGCGCCAGCACGGCGGGCAGCGTCCGCACGGCGCTCACCGAAGGTTCGTCAGGGTTGAGAGCATCTGGTCCGAGGTGGTCAGCACCTTGCTGTTCATCTCGTAGGCCCGCTGGGCGGTGATGAGGTTCGAGATCTCCGACACGACGTTGACGTTCGAGCCCTCGACGAAGCCTTGCAGCACGCTGCCGAAGCCGGGCGAGTTCGGCACGCCCGTCACCGGGTTGCCGCTGGCCGCACTTTGCAGGAACAGGTTGTCGCCCTGCGCGTCCAGCCCGCCCTCGTTGGGGAACACCGCCAGCTGCAGCGTGCCCACCGTGTTGGGCGCAGGCTGCCCCGGCTGGCTCACCTGCACCGCGCCTGCCGGGCTGATGGTGACGGAGGTGGCGTTGGTCGGGATGACGATGCCGCCCGCGATCGGATACCCGGCGGCGGTGACCATGGTGCCGTCCGGCGACAGGCCGAACGTGCCGTCCCGCGTGTAGGCGGTCTCGCCCGAGGGCAGGGTGACCGGGAAGTAACCGGAGCCCTGGATCGCCAGGTCCAGGCTGTTGGAGGTCTGCTGCAGCGTGCCCTGCTCGTTGATGCGGTAGATGGCCGCGGTGCGCACGCCCAGGCCCACCTGCACCCCGGCCGGCGCCACCGTGCCGCTGTCCGAGGTGTTGGAGCCGACGCGCTGCATGTTCTGGTAGATCAGGTCCTGGAACTCGGCCCGCCGCCGCTTGAACCCGGTGGTCGTCATGTTGGCCAGGTTGTTGGAAATCACGTCCACGTTGGTCTGCTGCGCCTGCATGCCGGTGCTGGCGATGTCGAGCGATCGCATGGTGCTGGTCCCTTAGGTCTGGTGCTGGGTGAGCTTGTCGATGGCGCCCTGCTCGCGCTGCGACTCGGCCTCGACGAACTGCGTCACGAACTGGAACTCCCGCAGCTGGTTCATCATGCGCGTGGTCTCGGCGACCGGCTGGACGTTGCTGTCCTCCACCGCGCCGCCGACCAGCCTGGGCTGCGCCACCGGCGCGGTGGGGCTGCTGGTCGTGAGCAGGTGGTCGCCCTGCGCCTGCATCTTGTTCGGGTCGGCGGGCGTCACGATGCCGATCTTGCCCAGGCGGCCGTTCTCGCTGGACAGCGTGCCGTCGCCAGCCACGTGCAGCTGGGTGTCGGCGGCGGCCACGCGCAGCGGCTGCCCCGCGATGTCCAGCAGCGCGTTGCCGTCGCCGTCCCCCACCGTGCCGTTCGCTTGCAGCGCGAACCGCCCGGCGCGGGTCAGCATAGGGCCGGCCTTCGTCTGCACGGTGAAGAACCCGGCGCCGGCGATGGCCACGTCGAGCGGGTTGGCGGTGTGGGACACCGTGCCGTCGGCCGGCTCGCGGTAGGTGGCGCGATCCTGCGTGTAGCTGACGGTGCGTCCGCCCCGCACTGGGTCCACCCCGGTCTGGGTCTCCAGCCAGTCGGCGAACAGCATGCGGCCGGTCTTGAAGCCGGGCGTGTTGAGGTTCGCAAGGTTGGTCGCGGTCACGTCCATGCCGCGCTGCTGGGCGACCAAGCGGGACAGGGCGACGGAGGTGGCGTTCTGCATGGCGGGTCCGGCAAGTTTGCCCAAGCCCGTCCGCAAGCCGCGTGCCAGCCTGTTGCGTCCGTGAATGCAGGCATTGGCCGGGGCAGGCCGTTCGAGGCCGGCAAATCCTGCCGGGCCAGGCCCGCCGGGCAGGCGTTTGCGGTCGTTACGGCCTTGTTAACCCAATCTCGCCACAGTGGGGGCGGGCGCAGGGGAGCATGGCATGGCAGCGGCGGCGATGGCAGACGGCGCGCCGGCAGAGGCCGGCAAGAAAGGCGGCAAGAAGAAGCTGCTTCTGGTTGCCGCGCCCGTGCTGCTGCTGGCGGCGGGCGGCGGCCTGTGGTTCGCCGGGCTCCTGCCGGGCGCAGGGCGCAAGCCTGCCGCGTCCCAGGCCGAGGCGACGCGCGGCGCGCCGGTGTTCGTGGAGTTGCCGGAGATGATCGCGAACCTGAACGCGCCGGGCCACCGGCCCTCCTACGTGAAGCTGAAAGCCCGGCTGCAGCTCGCGAAGCTGGAGGACGAGGCCGCATTCACCGCCGCCCAGCCCCGGGTGGTGGACCTGTTCCAGACCTACCTGCGGGAGATGCGGCCGGAGGAGCTGCGCAGCTCGTCGGGCACCTACCGGCTGCGCGAGGAGCTGCTCGCGCGGGCCAACCTGGTCTGCGCGCCCGCCCAGGTGGTGGACGTGCTGTTCAGCGAGCTGCTGGTCCAGTGAGCGACGCCGGCGACCAGGGCGATGCGGCGGCGAGCCCGCCCGAGCGCGTGCTGAACCAGGCCGAGATCGACAGCCTGCTCAACGTGGACGACAGCCCGGCGACAGGGGGCAACCCGTCCGGGATGCACCGCATCATCTCGTCCGGCCTCGTGTCCTACGAGCGGCTGCCGATGCTGGAGATCGTGTTCGACCGGCTGGTCCGCATCATGTCCACCAGCCTGCGCAACTTCACGTCGGACAACGTCGAGGTCTCGATCGAGACCATCCTGTCCCTGCGGTTCGGCGACTACCTGAACTCCATCCCGCTGCCCGCCATGCTGGCGGTGTTCAAGGCGGAGGAATGGGACAATTACGGCCTGCTGATCGTGGATTCCGCCATGATCTACTCCGTCGTGGACGTGCTGCTCGGCGGGCGCCGCGGCACGGCGGCCATGCGCATCGAAGGCCGGCCCTACACCACCATCGAGCGCAACCTGGTCGAGCGGCTGATCCAGCTGGTGCTGCTCGACCTGTCCGCCAGCTTCGATCCGCTCTGCCCGGTGACGTTCAAGTTCGAGCGGCTGGAGGTGAACCCGCGCTTCGCCACCATCAGCCGGCTGTCCAACGCGGCCGTGCTGGCGCGGCTGCAGGTGGACATGGAGGACCGCGGCGGCCGTATGGAGCTGCTGCTGCCCTATGCCACGCTGGAGCCGGTGCGCGAGCTGCTGCTGCAGCAGTTCATGGGCGAGAAGTTCGGCCGCGACAGCATCTGGGAAACCCACCTGGCCGAAGAGCTGTGGGCCACCGAGGTGGACCTGGACGTGGTGCTCGACGAGCAGGTGATGAGCCTGGCCGACGTGCTGGCGCTGAAGCCCGGCAGCCGGATCGTGCTCGGCAGCGGTCCCGGCAGCTCGGTGCAGCTGCGCTGCGGCAACGTCACGCTGTTCGAGGGCCGGGTCGGCCGCCGCAAGGACCAGGTGGCCGTGCGGATCGACCATGAGGTGGCGCAACTCCCGCACGCGGGCTGAGACGGAGCTGGCATATGGTTGAATGGCAAGTGCTGCTGGAAGTGGCGTTGATCGGGCTGCTGGGCGCGACCTTGTTCCACGCCCTGCGGCTGGAGCGGGCGCTGGGCGTGGTGCGGCGGGACCGCGCGGAGCTGGAAGGCCTGCTGCAAGGCTTCAACGACAGCACGCGCCAGGCGGAGAACGGCGTGGAGCGGCTGCGTGGCGCGGCCGAGGGCGCCGGCCGCCATATCGCGCGGCAGATCGAGGCGGCCGCGAACCTCAAGGACGACCTCGTGGC
>CAXTTH010000256.1:0-3765 GCA_964247035.1 uncultured Acetobacteraceae bacterium | reverse complement strand
TGTGCCGGGGCAGGGGGCGCTGCCCCCGGCTGCCGTCCACCGCCGGGTCGGCGTTGAGGCGCTCGACCACGGCCAGCAGCGCGGCTTGGCTGGTGTCCGCCGGCAGCCGCGCCGTGGTCACGGCAAGGCCGGCGGATTGCGCGGCGCGGTCCTTGTTGCGGACGTACACGGCGCTTGCCGGATGGTCGCCGACCAGCACCACGGCCAGCCCCGGCTGGAACCCCAGCCGCGCCACCCGCTCGGCGACCCGGCGGCGCAGGGCGGCGGCCAATTCCTTGCCGTCGATGATGCGGGCCGCCATCGCCGGCCTAGTAGAACAGCGGTTGCAGGCCGCCGTACACCACCGACTGGTAGATGCGCGCCAGCACCTGCCGCGCCAGCCAGATCGCCAGCAGCAGCACCAGCGGGCTGAGGTCGATGCCGCCCATGTTGGGCAGCACGTTGCGGATGCGGCGCAGCGCCGGCTCGGTGATGCGGTAGAGGAAATCCGTGATCGCCCAGACGAGCCGGTTGCGCGTATCGACGACGCCGAAGGACACCAGGTTGCTCATCACGGCGGCGAGGATGACGGCCCACCAGTACAGGTTCAGCACTTGGTCCAGCAGCTGATAGACGACGGTGACCAAGCCCGTTCTCCCGCGATGGCGGCGGACCCTACAGGCGCCGCCAGGCTGCGGCAATGCAGCGCGCGGCTTGACTCCGCCAGCCCCCTCTCGGCATATCCCGCCCACGGGACGGCGGGGCTGTAGCTCAGTTGGTAGAGCGCCTCGTTCGCAATGAGGAGGTCAGGGGTTCGACTCCCCTCAGCTCCACCACCGCCCCGTTCCCCCTCGCAAACCGTCCTGGCCGATCGAACTCCGGCGCGGCTTCCCGGCTTATCCGGCGGTGTCTCACGAGGAACGTCCGATGCCCGTCACCCTGTCCCGCCGCGGCCTCATGCTCACCGCCGCGGCGCTCGCGGCCGCGCGGCCCAGCCTGGCCGCCCCGAAGCCCGGCGCGCTGGCCGTGGTGGCAAGCTTCCAGCAGCAGGTGACCGGCGTGGCCGTGTCCAAGGATGGCCGCGTGTTCGTCAACTTCCCGCGCTGGGAGACGGACGTGCCCATCTCGGTGGCCGAGGTGATGCCCGGCGGCCAGTTGCGGCCCTACCCAGACGCGGCATGGAACAGTTGGAGCAACCTGCGCCCGCTCTCGCTGGAGGACCATTTCGTCTGCGTCCAGAGCGTCACCGTCGATCCGCAGGGCTTCCTCTGGGTCATCGACCCGGCCGCCCCCGGCAACGAGTTCGTCAAGCCCGGCGGCGTCAAGCTGGTGAAGATCGACCTGCGCACCGACAAGGTGGTCCGCGTCTACCCGTTCGACGCGGCGGCAGCGCCGCAGGGCAGCTACATGAACGACGTGCGCGTCAGCCCGGACGGCGTCACCGCCTACCTGACCGATTCCGGCCAGCGGGGCGCCCTGGTGGTGCTGGACACCGCGAGCGGCGCGATCCGCCGGGTGCTGGACAGCCACCCGAGCACCCAGCCGGAGCCCGGCGTGGTGCCGCAGGTGGACGGCCACGAGCTGCGCCGCCCCGACCATCGCATCCCCGCCTTCGCCGCCGACGGCATCGCGCTCGACCCGGCAGGCGAACATCTCTACTGGCAGGCGCTGATCGGCCGCACGCTGTACCGCATCCCGACCGCATCCCTCCGCTCCGCCACCCTGTCCCCGGCCGACGCCGCGGCCACCGTGGAGAAGCTGGCCACGACCAACGTGGCGGACGGGCTGTGGATGGACGGGCAGGGCTACCTGTTCATCACCGACCCGGCGATCAACGGCGTCCGCATGCGCGCGCCGGACGGCGTCATGAGCGTGGTGGCGCAGGACCCCCGGCTGCGCTGGCCGGACAGCCTGGCGGAGGGCGCGGACGGCTCGATCTACGTGACCGCCTCGCACATCCAGGACATGGCGCAGTTCCACAAGGAAGGCAGCGCGCAGAAAGGCCCTTGGCAACTGTTCCGCATCCCGCCGCCGCACCCGCGCTGAGGGCTACTCGCCGCGGAACCACTTGTCGTGGCGGGCCTCCCACCTGTCGCGGATCTCCTGGCGGAACACGATCACCAGCGGCACCCCCCAGACGAGCGCGGAGACTCCCGCCAGGGCCCAGGGCAGGCTCATTTCGCCCTAGCAGGCCGCTGAAAAACTTCGATTGCCTGCTTTGCAGGGCTCTGCCCTGCACCCGGAAGGGGATAGTCATCCCCTTCACCCCTATGATAAGGTGTCCAGGGGATGACCATCCTCTGGTGGGGTTCGGGGCGAAGCCCTGATCTCTGTTGGGCAGGGTTTTTCAACACTCTGCTAAGCCGCGAACCGCTTGACGAACGCCGACCAGCGGTGCCGCCGCAGCTCGCTGCGCGCCCGGCCGTCATTGGCCATGTAGTTGAGCTGGATGGCGTGGCGGGCTCCCACGAAGGTGCGGTGGCCGTGCCAGGTGGTCGGCCCGTTGGGGAACGCCAGCAGCGTGCCGTCCACCGGCGGCACCTCCACGGCGTAGTCGTCCAGGTCCGTGGGGCTGCGCAGCAGGCGCAGGCAGCCCTCCCGCTGCGCCCAGGATTCGGCCTGCTCGTTCAGGTACAGCAGCACCGTCACCCGCTTGGCCTCGGAGTCGGTGTGGATGCGGCCGTCCTTCTGCCGGGTGCGGCCGCGCAGGGTCAGCATCACGGGGGCGCCGGCCAGGTCGAGGCCGAACTTGCGGGCGATGGCGTCCTGCATGGCGGCCCCCTGCATCTGCCGCACCAGGGACGCCGCCGCCGCGCCCAGCCTCAGCGATTCCGGTGGGAACGATCCGCCGCTCGCCATCGCGGGCAGCCCCTCGCGGACGTGCCGCAGGAACGCCGGGGGCACGAAATGCGGCACCACCACGTGCGGGAACGGCGCTGCGGCAACCGGCGTCGCCTCCAGGACGGCGATGTCGAGCTGATCGGGGGAGGGGGCGGTGCTGTCCATGCGCCCCTTCTAATGAGCGTATCGGCATCGGTTCAAGTGCGCCGGCCGCTCGGTTGAACTGCGCGCCGCGCCGGGCTATCCGCCTGGCCCAGCATGGACATCGCAGCCCCCGCCGGTCCGCTGTTCGCCTACCGCGACCTGCTGGTATCAGGCGCGCTCTCGACCGACCCGGCGCAAGCCGCCGCCGCCGAGCGGCTGCAGGACCTCTGGGCCAAGCTGAAAGGCTACGACCCGGCGCCGCACGCGGAGCGAGCCGGCTTCATCAACCGCCTGCTGCGCCGCCGCGCCGTGGAGGATGCGCCGCATGGCCCTGGCGGGCTCTACCTGGTCGGCGAGGTCGGCCGCGGCAAGTCCATGCTGATGGACCTGTTCTACGAGCAGGCGGCCGTGCAGCGGAAGTCGCGCATCCACTTCCACGCCTTCATGCAGGACGTGCACGCCCGCAGCTTCGCCTGGAAGCAGCGCCACCAGGGCGACCCGGTCCCCGAGCTTGCCGACGAAATCGCCCGCGACTCGGCCCTGCTCTGCTTCGATGAGTTCCAGATCACCGACATCGCCGACGCGGTGCTCCTGTCGCGCTTGTTCGAGGCCCTGTTCGCGCGCGACGTGGTGATCGTGGCCACATCCAACACGCTGCCGGACGACCTGTTCCGCGGCCGGCCGGGGCACGACGCGCTGCTGCCGTTCATCGCCCTGCTCAAGCAGCGGCTGGACGTGCTGGTGCTGGACGGCCAGCGCGACTTCCGCCGCCAGCGCCCCCGCGGCCTGCCGACCTGGTAC
>CAXTTH010000255.1:0-3768 GCA_964247035.1 uncultured Acetobacteraceae bacterium | reverse complement strand
GGCCCAGTCATCTCATAGGTTGAAAAACGGCCAACTTGTGGAACGTAACGTGGACGCGGTGTCGGGCTCATAGCCTTGCGCTGTTGGCGACCCGGCTGATGGTTGCACGGTGAACGCGGAAGAGCCGGGCGACGTCTGCGGCCGAGCGTCCTGCGTTCAGCATGGCGAGCACTTCGGCTTGCTGCTGGGGTGAGAGCTTGGGTTGTCGGCCGCCGTGGCGGCCTTGGGCGCGCGCGGAGCGGAGACCTGCCTGAGTTCGTTCGCGGACCATGGCGCGCTCGAACTCGGCGAAGGCGCCCAGCATCTGCATCATCATGCGGCCGGATGCCGTTGTGCTGTCGATGTTTTCTGTCAGCGAGCGGAAGCCGGCGCCCGCCTTTTCGATCTTGTCGAGGATGAGCAGCAGGTCCTTGAGCGAGCGCGACAGCCGGTCGAGTTTCCAGACGGTGAGGACATCGCCGGTCCCGAGCCGGTCGAGCAGGCGGTGCAGTTCGGGGCGGTCCCAGCGCCCGCCCGAGACGCGTTCCTCATAGACCCGCTGGCAGCCGGCGGCTTCGAGGGCCTCGATCTGAGGGGCGGTATCCTGGTCTTCGGCCTTGGACACGCGGGCGTAGCCGAGCAGTACGGGAGATGCTGCAGTCTTCTGTTGCGTTTGCGTTGCGTTTGGCAACAGCTTTGTGCGATGGCCACTCCGTTGTTTTTCCTGGGGTGCCTTGGGTGCTGCACTAACGATCGTTTGCGCGCGCCCCGGAGGCGGTAAGGCCTGCCTCGTCATGCAGCCATCGGCAGGTCGAGATCGATGCGCCGGCTGAGGTCGGCGTCGAAGCGGCCATAAGGGTTGATGTGGGCATGGATGGCAGGCGTCAGGCCGCGATGGTCCTCCGCCGTCATCCGCGCGAGCCACGCCGGTTCGGTCAGCACCCGCTGCAGCATCAGCGTGTTCACGTAGACCAGGCAGTTCTGCAGCAGGTGCAGCGCCAGCACCGAGAGTTCCTGGTCCTCCAGGCGGTTGCTGGCGACCTCGCCACCCTTGCCGAAGAAGATGAAGCTGTGCGCGCCGTTCCAGTTCTCGACCACGTTGAGCCCGGCGTGGATCTCGCGGCGCAGTTCCTCCGAGCCAACGTAGCGGCACAAGAAGATGGTCTTGATGACCTTGCCGAGTTCGCCGAGGGCGGCATAGGTCGGGTGCTGGACCGCGGCTCCTGCGAAGCGGCGCAAGATCGCCTCCGGGTCCGCCGTGCGATGCCGCAGGGCAGCGGCGTATTTGATCATCTCGTCGTATTGGCGCTCGATGAGCGCCCAATCGATCACCCGGCTGAGGATCGGCGCCAGGTTGTCGAGCAGGCCGCGCAGCTCCGCGTCCGGCAGGTAGAGCTTCTGCCGCGCGACTGCCTTCAGCCGCGGCGCCAACTCGAAGCCGAGCAGGTGGCAGAAGGCGAACGCCACCTCGCTCTGGCCGTGGCTGTCGACGTAGTGGCGCTGGATGTCCATGTCGGTGCAATGGCGCAGCACGCCCTCGATCATGGCGCTGACCTCGGACGAGGAGCAGCGCTTGAGCTGCGAATAGATGCAGGTCGCCTGGCGCTCCATGTGCCAGTAGATCATGACCCCGCGGCCCTGGTAGCGGACATGCCATTCGGTCATCAGGTTCTGGTCCCAGGCGCCGATCTTGGTCGAATCGGACGCGCAAGCCGACCCTGCCTCGCCCCAGATGCGCCGGTCGTGCATCGCCAGGATCGCATTGGTCACCAGCGCCGTGGCACTGCGCAGCGCTTCCTTGTGGATGAAGCGGTGCCGGACATGCAGCAGCTCCGCATAGCTGGCAGCATCGGTGCCCGCGCTGACCCGCTTCAGCCCGGCATTGGTGCCCAGGCCATAAAGGCAGAGCACCAGACGCTGGCGCAGCGTGTCGTGGTCCAGGACGACGCGGTCCCCCGAGGTGGTGAAGGCGTCAAGGAAGCCGGTTCGCCGGGCGGTCTCCATGAGCACGTCGATCAGGTCCGTCATCGGCCAGCGCCGTTCCAGCTCCGCCTTGATCGCTTCGAGGTTCGGCGCGGCCGGCAGGGGCTCGAAAGGGGTGATCGAGATGCGGTTCTTGCCCCGCCATCGAAGCCTGGCCTTGGGATTGCGCGGCATTCCCTTGTTCAGCGTCCGCAGGGCTTCAGCCATTTGCGCCCGAAGACCCTCGACGAAGGCGCGGGCGTCCTGGCTGCGGCCGAGTTCCCGGTAGTAGTCGGCGCGGCGCGCCTCGAAATCCTGCGGCAGGTCGTCGTCGGGGTTGCGGTAGCGGTCTGCGCCCGCCACCCAGATTTCCTTGCAGCGCACGCGCTCGCGAACGGCGGTCAGCACGCAGATCTCGTAGTTGGCACGGTTGACCCGCACGCCCCCTGTCGGGTCTTTCTCTAGGATCAGGTCGCGCCACTTGGGCGGCACCACGCCCTCGATCGGCACGCCGTCTTCAGGGCGGATGACTCGGCGGCCGTCGTCGCCGGTGCGACGCAGCCCGTCGATGGCGTCCAGCACCGGGCGATGCACCGCATTGTTGGAACGGAACTCCAGCACGCCCAGCACAGCCGGCAGCATGCGTCGGTAGTGGCCAAGGTAGGAGGAGCGCAGCACCTTATGCACTTGCCGCTCGAAGCTGCCCGAGGCCTTGTGCTCGCGCACGATCGCCGCCAGCACGCCTGCGCCGCCGGCTGCGGGGAACACGACGTCGCGCACCGTGCCCTCGGGCTGCAGGCAGGCGGCCTCGGCGATCCTGGCCAGCAACCCTTCCTTGCCGTGGACCCGCTCGATCTCGGCGGTGAACGCCTTGAGCACCCGCTTCCTGGCCTGACTGCCGACCTTGTGGACGACCTCGACCAGGAGATCGACCAACCCATCCGTGAGCTCGCGCTGCCGGTGCGCGAGGAACAGCGCATGAAGAGCGTGGCGCCGGTTGTCCGGGTGCCGGCGCATGGTCCAGGCGGTTTCGTTGAACACGCGGCGCCGGAACATCCGTGCGACGGGGCCGCCCAGATCCGGACATGCGGCAACCGGCAGCGCCAGGCGCTTCACGAAGGCGAGCCGCCTGGCTGCGACCAGGATGTTGTCGAGGTTGGGCTGGCCCGGATCGGCTTTCAGATCGCAGAAGCTGGTCGCGCCATCCTCGTCGGCAAGCGAAGCGTCAAGCCCGCGACGGTGCTCGGGCGACAAGGACGAGGCGATCGCCTCCAGCACCTTGTCCTCGAACGTGCGGCGGGCAGTGACGATCAGCGCCCCCAAGGCGTCCTCGCCGGGAGCTGCGATCCTGTGCTCGACGAACCAGCCAAGGAGATGCTTCATCATCTCGGATGCCGGCAGTCCCAAGGGGCACAGTTCGGACCCGGTCCAGGCGGCTGCGTCCCGCATATCCTGCTGGCGCGCACGGCGGAACCCCAGGTGAGCCAGGATCTCGGCGCGATGGCGGCGCCCGGAGCGGCCAAGCCAGTCGTAGTCCGCCAAATCCGACGCGGCCGCTCCGATCTGCTCTGCCAGGTATGCGATGGCAGCGTCCGAAAACTCGCTAGCTACCAGACCAAACCGCCCGGTCGTGCAATACATCATCAGCTGCGCGGCAAAACCGAGCCGGGTGCCGACCGGCTTGGCACTCAGAAGCGCAAGACCCTCAAAGCCGAGGCTCCAGCGTGCGGCCAGGGTCCCGTCCACGTCCAAAACGCCTGCCATCGACATCGATTCCCGGCTGTTCGCCAGACAATCAAGCTACCAATGGCAACAGTCAACCGCGCA
>CAXTTH010000254.1:0-3803 GCA_964247035.1 uncultured Acetobacteraceae bacterium | reverse complement strand
AGGTTGTCCGGCTCGGCTGCCAGCCCGGCCGCGAACGGACCTTCGACCGTCAACGACAGATCGGCGGCGGGACTTGCATGCAGCACATCCGCGGCCGGGCCGAACACCACGAGGCTGTCCAGCAGGTGGTAGCCATCCGCGCGCTTGCCCGTCACCGCCAGGCTCAGGTTCACCTTGGCCGGCGCTGCTTCCGTCAGCATGCTCACTCCACCCGGCGCGCCGCCGCGGACGACCCTGCCCTGCCGGGCTTGGACGGTCCGGGACCGTCGAGCTTGGCTTGCAGCGCCTTCTCGTCCCGCGGGTCCGGGTTGAGGATCAGCGCCCGTCGCCACTGGGTCTCTGCCTCCAGCCGCCGGCCTGCCGCCTGGTAGGCGTCACCGAGATGGCCGTTAATGGCCGAATCCTCCGGCAACAGCTCGACCGCGCGCTCCAGGGTGCGTACGGCGCCGGTGCTGTTGCCCTGCCGCAGCAGCGTCCAGCCCAGGCTGTCCACGATGGAGCCGTCATTGGGTTGCTGCGCCACCGCACGTTCCAGCATGCGCTGCGCCCGGGGCAGGTTGCGCCCCTGCTCGGTCCAGGCATAGCCGAGGTAGTTGAGCACGTAAGGCTGGTCCGGCGACAGCTCCAGCGCATGCAGGAGGTCAGCCTCGGCGTGACGCCAGTCATGCGCCCGGTCGTACGCCATTGCTTGCCTGTAGAACAGGACCCAATCCAGCTTCCCCGGCTGGCGCAGCCGCGCGATGGCACGGCCGTACGTGGCCGCCGCATCGACGAACTGGTCATCCGCGACCTGGAGCGCGGCCAGCGCGGCCAGCGGCTCCGGACGGGAGGGATACTGGTCGGCCAGCTCGCCCAGTCGCCGCCTCGCCGCCGCCGGATGGCCCGCATGCTCGGCATAGCTGGCCTGGCGCAGCTGCGCCAAGGCGGCCAACGGATCGACGGACGGGACGGGAGCCAGGATCGCCGCCGCCGCATCCCATTGCCGGTTGCTGGCTTCCAGGTCAGCCGACAGCAGGCGCGCGGCCGTCAGGTCTGGCCGCAGCGCCAAGGCCAGGCGCAGGAGCAGCAAGGACAAGCCCGATCCGGCGGGCTGCTGCTGCAGGGCGCCGGCCAAGGCGAGGTAGGCTTCGGCCACCCCGTCCGCGGCGTTGGCGACCTTGGGGCTGGCGGCCGATTGCAGCAGCGCCGCCTCGGCGATCGAGAGACCCGGGTTCGCCGCCACCATCGCGCGCAGGATGCCGCGCGCTTCGGCTGGCTGGCCGTTGCGCGCCTGCCAGCTCGCCTCGATGGCGCCGGACTCGAAGTTGAGGCCGCCGTGCGCCATGGCGAGCCGGTAGAGCCGGGCCGCTTCCGCATTGCGGCCGACCTGATCGTTGATCAGCGCCGCGTGCAGCGCGAATACGCCGCGGGACCCTGCCCCTGCGACGAAGGGGCGCAAGGTGGCCAGCGCCTTGTCGGTGGCGCCTGCCCCTTGCTGCGCCCAGGCCACCAGCAAGGGGCGCACCACCGCCATGGCGCCTTGCTGCGGCAGGCCGGCGAACCGGGCCTCCGCTGCGCGCCAATCCCCGGCTTTCACATCGCCATCGGCCAGCAGAAGCACGGCGACGGAGTTGGACGGCAACTGGCGTGCCAGGTCGAGCGCCTGCGGCTGCCCGGCCATCACGGCGGCCGCGAACGCCTCCTGGCGCAACTCGCCGTTGTCAGGATCGGATTGCAGGACATGCAGAAGATCGTCGGCGGCCTTGTCCATGTCCGCATGGCTGAATGCAAAGCGCCCGGTCAGCACGGTCCCGGACATCCCGGCGACCGGCCGGGACGCGGGTCCTGTCCCAGCATCCGGCTCAGCCGCCGCGCAGGCGGGAAGCAGGCATGCGACGAGGAAAGCGGCGCGGCCGGCGCGGCGGACAGGCTGGGACGAATGGACCATGGACTCGGGTTCTATCGTCCGGCCCAGGCTAAATCCAGCGACGCCCGTTACATGCCGCCGGGGTAGTTCGGTCCGCCGCCGCCCTCCGGCACATACCAGTCGATGTTCTGCGTCGGGTCCTTGATGTCGCACGTCTTGCAGTGCACGCAGTTCTGCGCGTTGATCTGCAACCGCGGCTCACCCGTCTCGACCCCGACCGCTTCATAGACGCCGGCTGGGCAATAGCGCGACTCGGGGCTGCGATACTCGGCCCAGTTCACGCCCTGCCACCGCGCCGGGTCACGCAGCCGCAGGTGCACCGGCTGGTTCTCCTCATGGTTCGTGTTGCTGATGAACACCGAGCTGAGCTTGTCGAACGTCAGCTTGCCGTCCGGCTTGGGATAAGCGATAGGCTGGGCCTTCGCCGCGGGAGTCAGCGTCTCGTTGTCGGCGTGGGGGTGGTGGAACGTCCACGGCGCCTTGCCGCGCAGCACGTAGGTGTCCAGCCCCGAGTAGGCCAGGCCGCCATACAGCCCGAACTTGGCGAAGGCGGGCCGCAGGTTGCGCGCGGATTTCAGCTCGCCCCACGCCCAGCTCGCCTGCATTTTATCGGTGAACCCGGCGGGCTCGGCGGGCCTGTCGCCAGCCAGGGCTTCCGCGATCGCCTCCGCCGCCACCATGCCGGACTTCATGGCCGTATGGGTGCCCTTGATCTTCGGCACGTTCAGGAACCCGGCACCATCGCCGATCAGCGCGCCGCCCGAGAAGGTCAGCTTCGGGATGGATTGCAGACCGCCTTCGCTCAGCGCCCGCGCGCCGTAGCTGATGCGGCGGCCCCCCTCGAAGTGCTTGCGCATCGCCGGGTGCGTCTTGAACCGCTGCATCTCGTCGAATGGCGAGAGCCAGGGATTGCTGTAGTCCAAGCCTACGACGAAGCCGTACGACACCATGCGGTCGCCCCAGTGGTACAGCCAGGACCCGCCATAGGTCGTGCTGTCCAGCGGCCAGCCGATGCTGTGCTCGATCAAGCCGGGCTTGTGCTGCTCCGCCGGGATTTCCCACAGCTCCTTGACGCCGAGCGCGTAGGTCTGCGGGTCCTTGCCGTCGCGCAGCCCGAACCGCTGCATCACCTGCTTGGACAGCGACCCGCGGCAGCCCTCGGCGAACAGGGTGTAGGTCGCGCGCAGCTCCATGCCGGGCTGGTAGTTGGCACCGTGCTCGCCGCTCTTTTCCACGCCCATGTCGCCGGTGGCGATGCCGACGATGCGGCCCTCCTCCTCCAGCAACTCGGACGCTGCGAAGCCGGGGTAGATCTCGACGCCCAGCCCCTCCGCCTGCTGCCCGAGCCAGCGCACCACGTTACTGAGCGAGACGATGTAGTTGCCCGCGTTGTGCATCTGCGGCGGAGTCGGCAGCCGGAAGGCGCGCTTGGCGGTCAGGTAAAGGAAGCGGTCCTCCCCGGCCGGCGTCGTGAGCGGGGCGCCGCGCTCCTGCCAGTCCGGCAGCAGCTCGGCCAGCGCCCGCGGCTCGATGACGGCGCCGGACAGGATGTGCGCGCCCACCTCGCCACCCTTCTCCACCACGCAGACCGACGCATCCGGTGCGAGCTGCTTCAGGCGGATGGCGGCTGCCAGCCCAGCCGGGCCAGCGCCCACCACCACCACGTCAAACTCCATCGCCTCGCGCTCGGACATCAACCTCTCCCTTGAGTGGGGAGATGGGTGCAAACCCGGCTTTTGCCACCGTCGGCAGTGTTGCGCCGGGTGCGAATGCGGCACAAAACGCCCGCATGGACGATTTGGCGCTCCTGAGGCTGCAGGTGGAGTGGGGGGCGGACGAGGCGCTCGCCGACCACCCGGTTGACCTCCTCGGCGCTGGGCCAGATGTCGCGGAGGTA
>CAXTTH010000253.1:0-3833 GCA_964247035.1 uncultured Acetobacteraceae bacterium | reverse complement strand
GCACCAGGCCGGCGGCGGCGGCTGCGGCGGCGGGGCCGTGCAGCAGGGCGGTTGCCTCGGTGGCCAGCCGCTTCTTGGCCTCGTTGATCCCTGCGCCGTCCAGGGCGGCCAGCCGGCCGATCTCGTCCAGCTTCAGGTCGGTGAACAGCTTGAGGAAGCGGGGCACGTCCGCGTCCTCGGTGTTGCGCCAGAACTGCCAGTAGTCGTACGGGGCCAGCCGCTCGGCCGAGAGCCACACCGCGCCCGCCGCCGTCTTGCCCATCTTGACGCCGGAGGCGGTGGCGAGGAGCGGCGTGGTCAGCCCGAACACCGTGCGGCCGTCCGTGCGGCGCACCAGGTCCGCGCCGGAGACGATGTTGCCCCACTGGTCGGAGCCGCCGACCTGCAGCGTCACGCCGTGGCGGCGGGACAGCTCGCGGAAGTCGTAGGCTTGCAGGATGGAGTAGTTGAACTCCAGGAAGGTCAGCCCCTGCTCGCGCTCCAGCCGGGTGCGGACGCTGTCGAAGGCCAGCATGCGGCTGATGGAGAAGTGCGGGCCGACGTCGCGCAGCAGCTCGATGTAGCCGAGCCGGTCCAGCCACTCGGCGTTGTCCAAAATCGTGACACCAGGCACGAGCGGCTCGATGCAGCGGCGGATGCCGGCCATGTTGGCGGCGATCTGCTGGTCGGTCAGCAACGGGCGCGCTTCCTCGCGGAACGACGGGTCCCCCACGCGCGAGGTGCCGCCGCCGAGCAGCGCCACCGGGTGGTGGCCGTGGCGCTGCATCAGCCGCAGCAGCATGATCTGCACCAGGCTGCCGACGTGCAGGCTGTCCGCCGTGCAGTCGAAGCCGACGTAGCCGCTGATCGGCCCGGCGGCGCTGACTTGCGACAACATGAAATTGTCGGTGCATTGATGGATGAAGCGGCGTTCAAAAGCTTCGTCCATGAAAGGGCTGGAAAGGGAGTTGGGTATGGCAGGCATGGCGGCGGCTCGCGAAGGGAGGCGCGCGGGTTAGCACGCCGCGCCGCCGGGCGCACTGGCCAAGGCGCGCCCGCATGGTACAAGCGCCAATTTCCTGCTGACAGGATAAAGCCGTGCCGCTAGGCCGCCGCGACCCGCCGCGCATCGTCACCCGCGAGCCGCCCCAGGGTATCAAGCCGGTGCGGGACATCGTGCCGCGGGGCCCGTCGGAGGGCGTCGTGCGGCTTGGCCAGCCGATGCGCTGGCACAGGGACTTCTACCACCGGATGCTGGTGCTGCGCTGGTGGACCTTTACGCTGATGGCGTTCGCGTTCTACCTGCTGCTCAACCTGCTGTTCGCCGGGCTGTACCTGCTGCAAGCCGGCACGATCGAGCACGCGCGCCCGGGCTCCTTCGCGGACGCGTTCTTCTTCAGCATCCAGACCATGGCGACCATCGGGTATGGCGTGCTCACGCCGTCCGGCAGCTACGCGAACCTCGTGGTCACGGCGGAGACGATGGTGGCGCTGGTGTTCGTCACCTTCATCACCGGCAGCACCTTCGCGCGGTTCTCGCGGCCAAGCTCGCGCGTGGCGTTCAGCCGGGTCATGACGGTGGGGCCGCATGACGGGGTGCCGACGCTGGCGGTGCGGCTGTCCAACAGCCGCCGCAACCAGATCCTGGAGGCGAGCGTCAGCATGACCCTGGTGCGGACGGAACGAACGCTGGAGGGCCGCATCATGCGGCGTTTCTACGACCTGGCCATGGCGCGGGCGCACACGCCGATCTTCGCGCTGACCTTCACCGCCATGCACCCGATCGACGCGGCGAGCCCGCTGTACGGCATGACGGCCGAGGCCTTGCAGGCGGCGTATGCCGAGATCCTGGTGTCCGTCACCGGGTTGGACGAGACGATGAGCCAGACCATCCACGCCCGCGCGAGCTACCGGGTGGACGAGATCAAGTTCGGCCACCGGTTCGCGGACATGTTCGGGTTCACCGAGGGGGGACGTCTGGCGATCGATTTTGCCTGCTTCGACGAGGTAGTACTACTGGAGCAGCAGGGCTCTGCCCTGCACCCGCAAGGGTACGAAGTCCCCTTGACCCCTTAACTATAACCAGGTGTCCAGAGGACTTCGTTTTCTGGCGGGGTTCGGGGCAGCACCCCGAGCTTAATCGGCCGCCAGCGCCATCGCTTTGCGGGCCTGGATCATGCCCACGTGGTCCTCCAGCGCCTCTGCCACCTGGTCGGCATGGCTGGCGAACACGTGGTCCGCCCCGGGGAACACCCGGTAGTCCACCTGCACGCCCTTCTGGGTGTTCAGCTTATCGACCAGCTTACGCACCGCCGGCTCCGGAACCATCTCGTCCGAGTCGCCGTGCAGCAGCAGGCCGCCGCAGGGGCAGGGCGCGAGGAAGCCGAAATCGTAGTCGCTGGCCGGGGGGGCGACGCTGATCCAGCCGGAAATCTCCGGCCGCCGCATCAGCAGCTGCATGCCGACGAAGGCGCCGAACGAGTAGCCCGCGATCCACAGCCCCTTGGAGGACGGGTTGACCATCTGCAGCCAATCCAGCGCCGAGGCTGCGTCGCTGATCTCGCCGATGCCGCCATCGTAGCGGCCCTGGCTGCGGCCGACGCCGCGGAAGTTGAAGCGCATCACGGAGAAGCCGAGCTTCTGGAACGACTGGTACATCGTGAAAGTGATGCGGTTGTTCATGGTGCCGCTGTGCAGGGGATGCGGGTGCAGGACGAGGGCCAGCGGCGCGCCGATGTCCTTGCTGTGGTGGTAACGGCCTTCAAGCCGGCCGTCAGGGCCGGCGAACATCACCTCTGGCATGGTGTTCCGATGATTCCTGTGGCCCGGGCCAGGCACGGCTCAGGCGATGCTGCGCATTGCATGTCGTCTGACCGGATGGTGCCCCAACCGGCGGACTGCATCCGCTGTCCGCAGCGCACGGTAGCCCATAAGGGGCGAGCGCGCCGCAGGCACCGGGAACGAAACGCCTTCAGGCCCACGCCTGACACTGTACCCGGACGGGCCTTCAACCCGGATGCTGCCACGATATATAGGATTGCCACCGCGCTTTCATAATGGAATTGACGCATGCCTTTCATGTTTCTGCGCGAGTTGGTGCATGCCTACCACCAGCGCGATCCGGCGGCGCGCTCCAAGCTGGAGGTTCTGCTGTGCTATCCCGGCCTGCACGCGGTGATGATCCACAGGCTGGCGCACTGGCTGTGGCGGCAGCGGCTGTTCCTGCTCGGCCGCTTCGTCTCGCACCTGGGCCGCTTCGCCACGGGGGTCGAGATCCATCCCGGCGCGGAGCTGGGCCGCCGGGTCATCATCGACCACGGCATGGGCGTGGTGATCGGCGAGACCGCGGTGCTGGGCGATGACGCCTATCTTTACCATCAGGTGACGCTCGGCACCGCCAGCAACGTCAAGGGCAAGCGGCACCCGACGGTGGGCCGCAACGTCATCCTGGGCGCCGGGGCGAAGGTGCTGGGAGACATCGTGATCGGCGACGGCGCGCGGGTCGGCGCCAATGCCGTGGTGGTGGCGGACGTGCAGCCGGGCCAGACGGTGGTGGGCATCCCCGCCCGCCCGGTCGAGCGCAACCGCCAGGCGCCGCCGCCGGCCGCGGCGTTCCTCGCCTACGGCACCCCCTGCGACGGCGCGCCCGACCCGCTGATGTGCCAGATCGAGGTACTGCGGGCCGAGCTGCTGGCGCTGGAGGCGCGCGTGGCCGCCATGGGCGAGCGCAGAAGCCAGCCCGCCGGCATGAAGGCCGCGGAGTAGCCGCCACGGCCTACCTGGACGCCAACGCCACCGAGCCGCTGCGCCCGGCGGCCCGGAAGGCGATGCTGGCCGCCCTCGACGCCGTGGGC
>CAXTTH010000252.1:0-3848 GCA_964247035.1 uncultured Acetobacteraceae bacterium | reverse complement strand
GCCATGCGCCGGGCCGCCGCCGGGCCGGTCAGGCTGGCGTCCGGCCTGTCCCGCCTTGCCATGTCGCGCCCCGTGCGCGATGCCATGGTGGCCGGGGCGCAGCTTTGGCCGGGCCTGCTGGCGCAAGTGGCGCGACGCACCCGCGTCGCCGCCTGCTGAGCCGCTTGCGGAACCCGGCCCCGGCCGCACCTGTTCACCCATCCGATTCACCCACCCGACTCAATCACCCGACTGCAAGGAGGTTGCCACGGCCGCCACTGTCCCCACGCCCGACGACGAAGCCAAGCTGGCCGCCAAGGCCGCCAAGCTGCATTACGTCAGCGACAAGAAGCCCGGCCTGGCCCGCGTGCCGGCTGGGGACGGGTTCGAGTACCGCCGCAAGGACGGCGCCCTCGTCACCGACGAGGCCGAGCTGGCGCGCATCAGGCAGCTCGCCATCCCGCCGGCCTACACGGACGTGTGGGTCTGCCCCGATCCGAACGGCCACTTGCAGGCGACGGGGCGGGATGCGCGCGGGCGCAAGCAGTACCGCTACCACGCGCGCTGGCGCGCCATCCGGGACGAGGCGAAATACTCGCGGATGCTGCTGTTCGGGGAGGTGCTGCCCAAGATACGCGCCCAGGTGGAGCGCGACCTGGCGCTGGAGGGCCTGCCGCGCCGCCGGGTGCTGGCCGCCCTGGTCAAGCTGCTGGAGAAGACGCTGGCCCGCGTCGGCAACGAGGAGTACGCCCAGCAGAACGACAGCTTCGGGCTGACCACGCTGCGCAACCGGCACACCCGGGTGGAGGGCAGCCGCATCAAGTTCGACTTCCGCGGCAAGCACGGCATCGACCACCACCTCAGCCTGCAGGACCGCCGCCTGGCCAACATCATCAAGCGATGCCGCGAGCTGCCGGGCCAGCACCTGTTCCAGTTCGTGGACCATGACGGCGAGGTGCACCACATCGGCTCGGATGACGTGAACGCCTACCTGCACGAGGTGAGCGGCGAGGAGGTCACGGCCAAGGACTTCCGCACCTGGGCCGCCACCAACCTGGCAGCCCTGGCGCTGCGCGAGCTGGAACGGTTCGACACGGAGGCGAAGAACAAGAAGAACGTGGTGCAGGCGGTCGAGACGGTGGCCGAGCTGCTCGGCAACACGCCATCCGTGTGCCGCAAGTGCTACATCCACCCGGCGATCTTCGACGGCTACCTGGACGGCAGCCTGCTGGAAGGCTTGAAGGAGCGGGCCGACGCGGTGCTGGACGAGGGGGCGACGGGACTGACGGCCGAGGAGGTGGCCGTGACCGCCTTCCTGAGCCGCCGGCTGGGCGAGGCGATCAAGCACCCGGGCAGCACCCGGGCGGCCTGAGCTGTAGCTGCGCGTGGATTGCCCGTTTAGCCTCCGAGCAGCTTGACCAAGGCAGCACCCGCAGCGAAGAAGGCTGCTCCTCCGGCGAGAAGCGTGGCGAACACCTGCCGTGGCTGCATGTGGTATTCGCGCTGCTTCTTTTGCGTGTCGGCAAGCAGGTTGTCGATACGGGCGATCTGCTCACGCAGGTTGAGGCGGTCGGCATAGTTCGTGGCATCGCTCATGGCCCAGTTCCGCCCTTGTGCACGAGCCACACGCTATGCCGGCCCGATCAACCCCTCAAATATGCAGCGCACGACCCGCCACGGCTAGCGCCGCCTCCTTGACCGCCTCGTTCAAGCTTGGATGGGCGTGGCAAGTGCGGGCCACGTCCTCGCTGCTCGCGCCGAACTCCATCGCGGTGGCGATCTCGGCGATCAGGGTGCCGGCGTCCGGGCCGATGATGTGCGCGCCCAGGATCTCGTCCGTCGCCTGGTCGGCCAGGATCTTCACGAAGCCGTCGGTGGCGCCCATCGCGCGGGCGCGGCCGTTGGCGGTGAACGGGAAGCGGCCGGCGTTGTAGGCGCGGCCCTCCGCGCGCAGCATCTCCTCGGTGGCGCCGATGGAGGCGACCTCCGGCCAGGTGTACACCACGCCGGGGATGACGGCGTAGTTCACGTGGCCAGCCTGCCCGGCCAGGATCTCGGCCATCGCCACGCCCTCCTCCTCCGCCTTGTGCGCCAGCATCGGGCCGGTCACGATGTCGCCGATCGCGTAGATGCCGGGCACGTTGGTGGCGAAGCGGGCGTCGATCTTGACCCGCTTGCGCTCGTCCAGCGCCACGCCAGCCGCCTCCAGTCCAAGGCCCTCGTAGAACGGCCGCCGGCCGATCGCCACCAGCACGATATCCGCGTCCAGCGTCTGCGCTTCTCCGCCGTCGGCCGGCTCCAGGGTGAGGCGCTGGCCGGTTTCGGTCTTCTCCGCACCCGTTACCTTGGTCTTGAGGCGGAACTTGATGCCCTGCTTGCCCAGCACGCGCTCGAAGGTCTTGCCGATCTCGCCGTCCATGCCGGGCACGAGGCGGTCCAGGTATTCGACGACCGTGACCTCCGCGCCGAGCCTGCGCCACACGCTGCCCAGCTCCAGCCCGATGTAGCCGCCGCCCACCACCACGAGGTGGCCGGGCACGCGGTCCAGCTCCAGCGCGCCGGTGGAAGAGACGACGGTCTGCTCGTCCACCTCGACGCCGGGCAGCGGGATGCTCTCGCTGCCGGTCGCGATGACGATCGCCTTGGTCTCGTATTCGGTCCCGTCAACCATGACCCGACCGGGGGCCGCGATGCTGCCCTCGCCCTTGAGCCAGGTGACCTTGTTCTTCTTGAACAGGAACTCGACGCCCTTGACGTTGGCGGCCACGACCTCGTCCTTGCGCGCGTGCATCCGCGCCAGGTCGAGCCGCACGCTGTCGATCATGACGCCGTGGTCCTTGAAGCTGTGGCCCGCCTCCTCGAAGTTCTCGGAGGATTGCAGCAGCGCCTTGGACGGGATGCAGCCGATGTTCAGGCAGGTGCCGCCCAGCGTGGCGCGCTTCTCGACGCAGGCGGTGCGCAGCCCGAGCTGGGCGGCGCGCAGGGCGCACACGTAGCCGCCGGGGCCCGCGCCGATGATGATGACGTCGAAGGATTCGCTCATGCTGTCTCCATGCGCCGCTGCGGCGGCGCAGCGATTTCAGGGCCCGGAGATGGTTACTGACCCGGCGGAAGTCGATGGTTGGCGGGTTGTTTAGCAGGGCTCTGCCCTGCACCCGCAAGGGGACAGGCGTCCCCTTGACCCCTCTTCCAGGTGTCCAGAGGACGACTGTCCTCTGGTGGGGTTCGGGACGAAGCCCTGATCTTCCCTCTACAGCCCCAGCAGCAGCCGGCGCGGGTCTTCCACGCCTTCCTTGACCCGCACCAGGAAGCTCACCGCCTCCTTGCCGTCCACGATACGGTGGTCGTAGCTGAGCGCCAGGTACATCATCGGGCGCACCTCCACCTTGCCGCCGATCGCCACGGGGCGGTCCTGGATCTTGTGCATGCCCAGGATGGCGGATTGCGGCGGGTTGAGGATCGGCGTGCTCATCAGAGAGCCATACACGCCGCCGTTGGTGATGGAGAAGCTGCCGCCGGCCAGCTCGTCCAGCTTGAGCGCGCCGTCCCGGGCGCGGCGGCCGAAATCGCCGATGGTGCGCTCGATCTCGGCCAGGCTCATCCGGTCGGCGTCCCGCAGCACGGGCACTACCAGGCCGTTCGCGCCACCGACCGCAATGCCCATGTGGACGTAGTTCTTGTACACCATCTCGTCGCCGTCGATCTCGGCGTTCACCGCCGGGAACTCTTTGAGCCCGGCGATGCAGGCCTGCACGAACAGGCCCATGAAGCCCAGGCGTGCGCCTTGGTGCTTCTTCTCGAACGCCTCGCGATACTGGCTGCGCAGCGTCATCGCCGCCGACATGTCCACCTCGTTGAAGGTGGTCAGC
>CAXTTH010000251.1:0-3861 GCA_964247035.1 uncultured Acetobacteraceae bacterium | reverse complement strand
CCCCGCCAGAGGACGAGGTCCTCTGGACACCTGTTCATGAGGGGTGAAGGAGACCCCGCTTGCAAACGATGGCTCCTTGATAATGTCTTAACCTGGAACAGCGTCGAAATTATCATCTGCATGTGGTGATTTGCAGACTTACCGTTCGGATCAGGGCTGATCGGAGCTGCCAGCCAAATCCAACGCCACTTCGCTGATGAGGGACCTTAACCAACGGTGTGCAGGATCATGGCGATAGCGCACGTGCCAGGCCATCTCGACCGGAAACGTGCCAAGGTCAACCGGCGGAGACAGCACCTTGAGCCGGGGATCATGTGCTAGCCGGGGACAAACTAGGCTGGGCAGCGTCGCGCAGTAATCGGTGACAGCGACCATCTCGGCTACCGCGAAGAAGTTGGTGACCGAAATTGCCACCTCGCGCTTGAGCTGTTGCCGCGCCAGCGCCTGGAACAGCCCTGCCCGCATACGGCCGGGCGGCACCACGTTGACATGCTTGAGCCGCTCGAATTGGTCACGGGTGATGCTGCTACCGATCTCGGAATGGTTTGCCCGCACCACGCAGGCGAACCCTTCATCGAAAAGGTGCTTTACGACCAAGCTGTCCGGTGGATCGATGACCCGGCCAAGCACCAGCGCAGTGGTGCCCGAGACGACACCTGTTTCCGCCAGGTCGTTGTTATACGGAATCAAACGTAGCGTGATGCCAGGCGCGATTGCCCGAAGCCTCGCGACGACTGCGGGCACCAGCACGAGTTCGACGTAGCCGTTAGGCGCGATGGTCAACAGCCGCTCGGCCGTTGCGGGGTCGAACTCCTGCTGACCAAACACCGCATTGTCGAGCCGCGCCAGCGCCTCGGCAATGACGGGCGCCAGTTCGACGGCAACTGGGGTCGGCTGGACGCCGTAGCGTTCGCGGATAAAAAGCTGATCCTGCAAAGTGACTCGCAGGCGTGAAAGCGCGTTCGACAACGCCGGTTGGGTCATGCCCAAGCGCTCAGCAGCGCGTGTGACGCTGCGCTCTTCCATCAGGGCGACGAAGATCGGCAGCAGATTGAGATCGTAGCGCATAGCTTATACCCAAAACTGTATATCTAGCATCCAAACAATCAATTTCTGCAATACATTAGCCGAGATCATATCAGGCTCCGCCCGCACAGGACGCGGACGGTTCAAACGGAGGCGCAGATGACCAAGGGAACAGTGCTCGTGGCAGGCTCAAACAGCACGCGGATCGAACTCAAGGGCGGTGGCTCGGCTGCGATCGGGCAATACCTCAACGAGACAGTCGTGCCCACGATGGCGCTGATTGAGGCTGGATACACGGTCGTGCTCGCCACGCCAAACGGGACCAAGCCGCATATCGACGAAGTGTCGGACTCGGCGCAGCACTTTGGAGGCGACGAAGCCGCCTACGCACGCGCCAGAAGCTTCTACGCTGGCGACCCGTCAATGAACCAGGTGCGCACGCTGCGCTCGGTGGTTGGTGAAGGGCTGGACAGCTATGCCGGCCTCTTCGTGCCCGGCGGCCACGCGCCGGTGGTCGATCTCATGCAGGATGCTGACATGGGCGCGGTCCTGCATCACTTCCACAAGATTGGCAGGCCGACTGCGTTGCTCTGCCATGGCCCAGTGGCGACTGCCGCGGCAATGCCACGTGCCCGCGAGTTTCGCGCCGCATTAATCGCCGGGGACACGGTCAAGGCAAGTGAATGCGCCCAGGGCTGGATCTATGCTGGTTATCGGATGACCGTCTTCTCTGCGAGTGAGGAGCGGACCGCCGAGGACAGCCTTCTTCATGGCAAGTTGTACTTCAACATGCCCGAGGCCCTGAAGCTGGCAAAGGGCGAGGTGACCACCAATCCAATTGATTTCGCTCCCAACGTGGTCGTCGACCGCGAACTGATCACCGGTCAGAACCCGAGCTCGGATCATCTGATCGCGGCCAAGCTGGTCGAAGCACTCGATCAAACGCCCGCAACCGCGTAAGCACGCGCATGGCTGGCGGGGCGCCACGTTCGTGCTCCGCCGTCCTCCGTCCCGAGACTCACCAAGATGTCCCACGGGTGTCGGCATCCGCGACGAGGGTATCAGGCCTATGTCTGCTTTGGGCTCGAGAGCGGAAGGATAGTATCGGCCGGACTCAAATCGAGACATCACCGGCTGCTTCCAGGTGCAGAGCAAAGCCCTGCAAGCCCGCTACACAACGCTCCCCGCATCCGCCGTCTCCGTCTTGACCGCCGCCACCGCGCGACTCGCCGCGCGCCCCCGCCCGCTCAGCTCATCCCCCGCATCCCGCGGCAGCCGCGCGCAGATCGGCGACGCCGCCAGCGACACCAGCGCCACCGCCACGAAGGCCGCGCTGTAGTCCGCCAGCAGCGGATGGTCGTGCCCGCTGATGGCCAACGACCCGGCCAGCGCCGCCGCCGCCGCGCAGATGCCCAGGCTCAGCATCAGCTGCTGGAACGTGGTGTAGAAGCTGGTGGCCGAGCTCATCCGCCCCCGCTCGATGTCGGCGTAGGCGATGGTGTTGTAGGCGGTGAACTGCAACGACTGGAAGAACCCGCCCACCAGCAGCACGGCGTAGATCAGCGCGGTCGGCCAACCAGGGCGGAAGCCGGCGATGGCCAGCAGGAACAAGGATGCGGTGAGCCCGTTCCACACCATCACGCTGCGGAAGCCGAAGCGGCGCAGCACCGGCAGCGCCACGCCCTTCATCAGCAGGGACCCGGCGCTGCTGGCGAAGGTGATCAAGCCGCTCTGCAACGCCGACATGCCGAAGCCCAGTTGCAGCATCATCGGCAGCAGGAACGGCACCGCGCCGATCCCCACCCGGGTCATGCCGCCGCCGATCACCGACAGGCCGAAGCTCGGCACCCGCATCAGCGAGAAGTCCAGCACCGGGTTCGCCACCCGCCGGCTGTGGCGCACGTACAGCGCCCCCGCCCCCAGCCCGGCGGCGACGATGCCCGCCGTCTGGCCCGGCGAGGTCATGCCGCGGCTGGCCAGCTCCAGCCCGAACATCAGGCAGCACAGCGACACGCCGGACAGCAGCAGGCCCACGCCGTCGAAATCCACCCGGCCCGTCTCCTTCACGTCGCGGATGTACAGCGTCGCCAGCGCCATGCCGAGCACGCCGATCGGCACGTTGATGTAGAAGATCCAGCGCCAGGACAGCGCCGTGACCAGGAAGCCGCCCACCGGCGGGCCGAGCACCGGGCCGATCATCGCCGGCACCATCAGCCACGTCATCGCCGCCACCAGCTCGCTCCGCTCCACCGTGCGCAGCAGCACCAGGCGGCCGACCGGCACCATCATGGCGCCGCCGACGCCTTGCAGCACGCGCGCGCCCACCAGCGCCGCCAGGCTGTCCGCCAGGCCGCACAGGATGGAGCCGAGGGTGAACAGCGCGATGGCGGCGCGGAACACCGTGCGGGTGCCGAACCGGTCCGCCGCCTTGCCGCTGGCCGGGATGCACACCGCCAGGCTGAGCAGGTAGGCGGTCAGCGCCACGTTCATCTGCAACGGATCGACGTGGAAGGTGCGCGCCATGGTCGGCAGCGCCGTGGCCAGCACCGTGCCGTCCAGTTGCTCCAAGACCAGCGCGCTCGCCACGAGCAGCGCGGTGAACCGGACCGACACGTGGGACAGCCGCTCGCGCGAGCGGGCCCGGGCGGCGTAGCGGGCGCGGGCGCGCTTGCGGATCAAGCGGCGGGACTGGGCGTTGATCGCACCGGTGAGGATGGCATGCAGCGGCATGGACTCTAGCATCGCGCGATCCGCGCCGGCGGGGAACCCGTGGCCGCGCATGGCGGATGGCCGGCCGCCGCGCTATGCCGGGCCCATGCCGAGCCGCGAATATCC
>CAXTTH010000250.1:0-3862 GCA_964247035.1 uncultured Acetobacteraceae bacterium | reverse complement strand
GTCCATGCCGTCGTCATTGAGGGATCCGGCGGGCGGGCGTTCTGCGCGGGCGGGGATGTGCGCGCCGTGCGGGAGGCGGCCCTGGCTGGCCGCGCTGGCGACATCCACGCCTTCTTCGCCGAGGAGTACGCGCTCAACCTGGCCATCGCGCGCTATCCCAAGCCGTTCGTGGCCCTGGTGGGCGGCATCTGCATGGGCGGCGGCATCGGCGTCTCGGTGCATGGCTCCGCCCGGGTGGTGACGGACGCCGCCCTGTTCGCCATGCCGGAAACCGGGATCGGGTTGTTCCCCGACATCGGCGCCACTCACGTCCTGCCCCGACTGCGTGGCCAGGTCGGCCTGTACATGGCGCTGACCGGTGCCAGGCTGGGCGGGGCGGATGCGCTGTATGCCGGGCTTGCCACGCACTTCACCGACTCCGAGACCATGGCAGCCCTGCCGGCCGCCCTGGCCGCACATGGCATGGCTGCCCTTGCCGGCGTCGCCCGGCCCGTCGAGCCGACGCTGCCGCCCCACATGGCCGCCATCGAGCACTGCTTCGGCGCCGCCAGCGTGCCGGACATCGTGCGGCGGCTCGAGTCCCTGGGCACGGAGTGGTCCCACCAGGCCCTGGCCGCGCTGCAAGCGGCATCTCCCAGCGCCGTGCACTGGACGTTCCGGATCGTGCGGGAGGGCGCGTTCCGCACCTTGGCGCAGTGCCTGGCCGCGGAACTGGCGCTGACCGGCCCCGTCACCCGGCATCCGGACCTGGCCGAGGGCGTCCGCGCCGCGGTGGTGGACAAGGACCGCCAGCCCCGCTGGTCCCCCGCCGACCTCGCCGACGTGGACCCGGCAGCCATCGAAGCCATGTTCACGGCCTGACGCCTCCGAATGCTGCGGGGCGTCGCCTTGCCAGGATGGGCAGTCCCGTTGCAGCCAGCGCCGACTTTGCAGGGCGCTCCCCGCACCCAAAAGGTGTCCAGAGGATGACCATCCTTTGGTGGGGTTCGGGGCAAAGCCCCGACCTGGATTGCCCAGTGTTCTTCAGCAGCCTGTCAAGCGTCTCTCACCGCCGGAATGGATGCCTCGTTCGGGCGGGTGCTTGAGGTGTCCGCCGATCGGTCGGCGACGGTGACGGCCAAGGGGCTCGCACCCTGGATCAGCCGATACAGCAGGGCGGCGGCAGCCGCTCCGAGCAAGGGGCCCAGGGTGTAGTAGAACCAGACCGGGTAGAGGCCGGTGACGATCATCGGCGCCAGCGCCCTGGCAGGGTTGCCTGCGCCGCCACTCACCGGCCCGCCCAGCAGGACCCCTGCGGCCAGGGAGAACCCGATCGACACGGCCGCGGTGCCTGCCGGCACCCTCGGGTCGGTTGCCGTCGCGATCACCGTCAACACCAGCATGAAGGCGATCAGCGCCTCGACAAGCAACACTTGCAGGTTGGAGGTGCCGTGCACCGGCGACGGCAATCCAAGGTGAGCGTCGTTGTACGCTCCATGGCCGAAAGCGGCCCAGACAACGAAGGAAGCGAGGACCGCGCCGGCGAGCTGGGCGACAGCATAGGTGGGCACATGACGCCAGGGGAACTTACGCGCGATGGCAAGCCCAAGGGTCACGGCCGGGTTGACGTGGGCTCCGCTGACTTGCCCGATCGCGCCGACGATGGCGATCAGGATCAGGCCGAAGGACAGGGCGACCGCGAGGGAGTCGTAAGCCGGGCCGGCCGTGTTCTTGCCCAGCGTGGCTGCGATCGCCACCGCGGTTCCGACGAGGACCAGCATGAAGGTGCCGGTCGCTTCTGCAAGCATGATGCGGGCGAGGTTGCTGACCGAGGCCGGGCCGGGCGCAGCAGCCTCGGTGACGCCTGCTGGGCTGGGGGCGCGCATGGTCAGCGGTCGCCATTGGAGTCGCGGCGGTCATCCTGGCGGTTGCCATCGTCGTCGGAACGGCGGCGGCTGTCATTTTGATCGTAGCGGTCGTTCCGGCTGCTGCCTTGGTCGCCATAGGAGTTGCCGTTGCGTTGGCCGCGCTCCTGCGAGCGGTTCTGCTGCGAGGACTCTCCGTCGCGCTGGCCGTCGTAGCGTTGCTGGTCGCGTCCCCGGCCTTGGTCGCGGCCTTCGCCATCGTTCCGGTCGGAGGGTTGGGCGGGATCGATCGCCCGCCCGAGCCTTTCCCGGAGATCTTGCGGGATCAACGGTTGGCCCTGCGCCATCGCCGGGCCGGCAAGGCAAGGTCCAAGCAGGATGGCGGCAAGCAGGAACGGCTTTGGCTTTTGCATCTGTGATGGACGCGCAGGGCCGGCCCCGGGTTCCTTTGCGGCATGGCGGGTAAGCTCACGGGAACGTCGCCCGGCCGGTTCGGCGCCTTTTGCCTGGGCGGCGCGCAACCGCCCGGCATTGCCGATTCGCTTACCTTTGCCGAGCAAGATGGGCCTGGTGACACGGGCCGTCCTCCTCCTCGCCATGCTGCTGCATGCCGGCCTTGCCCGCGCCAGCGAGTGCGAAGCCGCCGGCGCTGCGGCGGAACAGGCGGCGGGCCTGCCGGCTGACTTGCTGGTGGCGGTCGGCCGCGTGGAAAGCGGGCGGCGCGGCCCGGATGGCCGGGTGACGCCCTGGCCGTGGGCGGTGAACGCGGCGGGGGAAGGCCACTACCTCGCCTCCGCCGCGGAGGCGGTGGCGCTGGTGCAGGCGCTCCAGGCGCGCGGCATCCGCTCCATCGATGTCGGCTGCTTCCAGGTCAACCTGCTGTTCCACCCGGACGCCTTCGCCAGCCTGGCGGACGCGTTCGACCCGGCGGCCAACGCCCTCGCCGCCGGGCGTTTCCTGCGCAGCCTGCACGACGCCGCGGGCGACTGGGACACCGCGGTCGGGCGCTACCACTCGGCTGACCCGGGCTTAGGCCTGCCCTACATGCGGCAGGTGCTGGCCTCCTGGCGCGGCGGCCCGGCGATGGCGGCCCCGCCGGTGTCCCAGGTGGCGGCGCTGGTGCGGGTGATCGTGCCGCAGGCTTATGCCCGTGCGGAAGCGATGGCGCCGCCCCGCCAGATGCGCGGCCTGCCGGTGGTGATCGTGCCTTCGTCCCGGCTTTAACGAATCGCTCAGGTTTAGCTGGCTAAATACCCGGGAGCCGCCAAGGCGGGAAATCAAGTCGGCAGGATGCCGGTGTCGTCATAGCAGCACGCGCCCCGGACTAGCCGGGCCGACGTCGGAAGGGAAGCAGAATGTACGCATACGTGAAGGCCTGGGTCGAGCTGAACGCCACCAAGCTCAAGGTGGACGAGCGCGCCGTGACGGCCCTGGAGTACGGCTTGATCGCGGCGCTGATCGCCACCGCCATCATCACCGGCGTGACCGCCGTCGGGACGAATGTCAACTCGGTGTTCACCAACGTCGCCTCGCACCTGTGAGCGTCTGGCTGTCCGCCGGGGGAGAACATTCCGCCGGCGGCAGCCGTTGTTGACCTGGGAACCAGAATGGCCTCCTTGCTCGTCACGTCGCACTTGTTGCTGTTCTCCGGGCTGGCCCTGTTCGCGGTGGCCTGCCTGCAGGACCTGGCCATGCGGCTGGTGATGAACCGCATCCCGCTCGCCATCGCGGCCGCTGGGTTGGCGTTGCGCGCGCTGGACGGCACGGTGCTGCCGGGGCTGCTGGCGGCCGGAATCGTGTCCTGCATCGCGGCCTGCTGCTGGCAGCGCGGCTGGCTCGGCGGCGCGGACGTCAAGCTGTTCGGCGCCGGCGCGCTGCTGGTGCCGCCTCACCTGGCGCCGGCCTTCGTGCTGGCGTCCTGCCTGGCCGGCGGGGTCTTAGCCTTGGCCTATGCCGGGCTCGGCCTGGTCGCGCCGATGCCGTCCGCCTTGCGCCCGCTCACCCGCGCCCGCCGCTAC
>CAXTTH010000249.1:1114-3882 GCA_964247035.1 uncultured Acetobacteraceae bacterium | reverse complement strand
GCGGTGTCCGTCATGGGTGCGCCGCCTGCATCCGCGCGGCCAGGCGGCCGGCGACCACGACCGTCAGCGCGAAGCCGGCCATGCCCGCCCAGCGCCATGCGCCCAGATGGTCGGACAGGAAGCGGCCCAGGTGCAGCGAGACGGTGAACAGCAGGGTGGTCCAGATCGAGGTGGCCACCACCGCGGCCAGGGCGAAGCGCCTCAGGTCCACGCGAAAGTAGCCGCAGGCGGTATAGGTCGGCAGCCGCGCGCCGGGCACGAAGCGGCTGACGAACACGATGCTGAACACGTGGCTGCGCAGCCAGTCCCGGCTGTGGGCGAACCGGCTGGGCGGCGCCCAGCGCTGCGCCCAGGGCGTCGCCACCGCCAGGCGGCCCATGCCGTAGAGCCAGACGTCGCCCAGCACGATGCCGACGTAGAGCGCGCCCAGCGCCAGGGCGAGGGACACCTGGCTGGCCTGCACGTCCATGGCGGCGAGGATGGTGGCGGCGTCCTCCAGCACGAAGGTCCCGAGCAGGATCAGCAGGCCCTGGATCACCGGGCCGTGGCCAGGCAGGCTCAGCATTCGGGCAGCGGGTTGGTCAGCGTCATGCTCCTGCGGCGAGCCGGCCGGTCGGCGGGACAACGCGGGCTGCGGCCTGCAGGTTTGCCTCCGCCGCTTGCCAGGGCCCGATGTACGTGGCGGTATCGCCTGCAACGACCATGTTGGCTAGGGAGGGACACCGCGATGGAATTCGAGTTCTCGGAAAAGGTGCAGGACCTGCGGGCACGGTTGCAGGCCTTCATGGACGAATACGTCTATCCCAACGAGGCGACCTACGCCGAGCAGTTGGCCAATGCGCCGGACCGCTGGCAGCCGCTGCCGATCAGCGAGCAACTGAAGCAGAAGGCCAAGGACAACGGGTTGTGGAACCTGTTCCTCGCCCACAGCAAGCACGGCTACGGCCTGAGCAACCTGGAATACGCGCCGCTGGCCGAGATCATGGGCCGGGTGCAGTGGTCGAGCGAGGTGTTCAACTGCTCGGCGCCCGACACCGGCAACATGGAGACGCTCGACCTGTACGGCACGGACGAGCAGAAGCGCCGCTGGCTCTCGCCGCTGCTGGAGGGCGAGATACGCTCCGCCTTCTGCATGACGGAACCGGCCGTGGCCTCGTCGGACGCCACCAACATCGAGACCCGCATCGAGCGGCAGGGTGACGAGTACGTCATCAACGGCCGCAAGTGGTGGTCCTCCGGCGCCGGGGACCCGCGTTGCGCCATCTTCATCGTCATGGGCAAGTCCGACCCGGCGAACATGGACAAGCACCGCCAGCAATCTATGATCCTGGTGCCGCGCGACACCCCGGGCGTCACCATCCACCGCATGCTGCCGGTGTTCGGCTTCGACGACGCGCCGCACGGCCACGCCGAGATCAGCTTCGAGAACGTGCGGGTGCCGGCGTCCAACATCCTGCTCGGCGAGGGCCGCGGCTTCGAGATCGCCCAAGGCCGCCTCGGGCCAGGACGCATCCACCACTGCATGCGCACCATCGGCCTCACCGAGCGGGCGCTGGAGATGATGTGCAAGCGCGCGCTGGACCGTCAGCCGTTCGGCAAGCCGCTGGCCGAGCAGGGCGTCAGCGTGGAGCGGATCGCCAACAGCCGCATCATGATCGACCAGTGCCGCCTGCTGGTGCTGCACGCGGCCTGGAAGATGGACACGGTGGGCAACAAGGCGGCGCGGCGCGAGATCGCCGAGATCAAGGTGTCGATCCCGAACATGGCCTGCCAGGTGATGGACTGGGCGGTGCAGATGCACGGCGGCGGCGGCGTCTCCAACGATTTCGGCCTGGCCAAGATGTACGCCGTGGCCCGCACCATGCGGATCGTGGACGGGCCGGACGAGGTGCACCGCTACCAGTTGGGCCGGCTGGAGCTGGCCAAGTACAAGCCGGCGCGGCCGAACATGGCCGCCGAGTGATGAGCAGCCTGTTCGACCTTTCCGGCAAGGTCGCGCTCATCACCGGCAGCTCCAAGGGCATCGGCCGCGCCATCGCCGAGCGGATGGCGGAGCACGGCGCCAAGGTGGTCGTGTCGTCCCGCAAGGCGGAGCCGTGCGAGGCGGTGGCGGCCGGCATCCGCGCGCGCGGCGGGCAGGCGATCGTGCTGCCCGCCAACATCGGCCACAAGGACCAGCTGCAAGGCCTGGTGGACGGCACGGTGGCCGAGTGGGGCGGGATCGACATCCTGGTGTGCAACGCCGCGGTGAACCCGTATTTCGGCCCCTCGATCAACTGCCCGGACGACGCGTTCGACCGCATCATGGCGTCCAACGTGAAGTCCAACTTCTGGCTGTGCAACATGGTGCTGCCGCAGATGGCCGAGCGCGGCGGCGGCGCCATCGTCGTCATCAGCTCGATCGCCGGCATCCGCGGCACGCCGACGCTGGGGGCCTACGGCATCAGCAAGGCGGCGGACACCGCCATCGTGCGCAACCTGGCGGTGGAGTGGGGCATGAAGAACATCCGCGCCAACTGCATCGCCCCCGGCCTGGTGCGGACCGACTTCGCCAAAGCTCTGTGGGAGGACCCGGCGGTGCTGGCCAAACGAGTGAAGGACAGCCCGCTGCCCCGCATCGGCGAGCCGGACGAGATCGCCGGCGCCGCGGTGTTCCTGGCCAGCCCGGCCGGCAGCTTCACCACGGGGCAGACCTTCGTGATCGACGGCGGCGTCACCATCGGCGGGGCCGCGCTGGAATGAGCGGCTCCCTCCAGGAACCCTCTCCC
>CAXTTH010000249.1:0-1104 GCA_964247035.1 uncultured Acetobacteraceae bacterium | reverse complement strand
GGGGGGGGGGCGGGTCGCCCGGCGCGGCCCCCCCCCCCCCCCCCCCCGCGTGGGGCGGGGGGCGGGGGCGCCCGCCACCCCACCCGGCGCCGCCGTTCTCGTCCCACCCCTCGCCAACCACCGCCTAGATGAAGCCCGCCTCGCTGAATACCTCGCGGCGGAGCTTGCCGGCTTCGCGGGGCCGCTGACCGTGCGGCAGTTCCAGGGCGGCCAGTCCAACCCGACCTACCACCTGCATACGCCAACCGCCGAGTATGTGCTGCGCAAGAAGCCGCCGGGCACGCTGCTGCCCTCGGCCCACGCGGTGGACCGGGAGTATGCCGTGCAGGCGGCGCTCGCCGGGTCCGCGGTGCCGGTCGCCCCGGTGCGGCTGCTGTGCCGGGACGAGGCGGTGATCGGCACGATGTTCTACGTGATGGACCACGTGCCCGGCCGCGTGTTCGCCGACCGCACCCTGGCCGGCGTGCCGCCCGCCGACCGGGCCGCGATGTACGACGACATGAACCGCGTGCTGGCCGCGCTGCACGGGGTCGATTGGCAGGCGGCGGGCCTGGCCGGCTTCGGCCGGCCGCAGGCGTACGTGGCGCGGCAGATCGACCGCTGGAGCCGGCAGTACGTCGCGTCCCACACCGGGGACGTGCCGGAGATGGACCGGCTGATGGCCTGGCTGCCCGCCCATGCGCCGGCAGCGGACGAGACGGCCATCGCGCACGGGGATTTCCGCCTGGGCAACCTCATCTTCCACCCGACCGAGCCGCGGGTGGCGGCGGTGCTCGACTGGGAGCTGTCCACCCTCGGCCACCCGCTGGCGGATTTGGCCTACAACTGCATCCCGTGGCGGCTGCCGGTGGGGATGGAGGGGCTGACCGGCGCGGACATCCCCGGCATCCCCAGCGAGACGGAGTACGTCGCGGCCTACTGCCGCCGCACCGGGCGGGCAGGCGTGCCGGAGCTGGACTTCTTCGTGGTGTTCTCGCTGTTCCGCTGGGCGGCGATCGCGGCGGGGGTGTACCGCCGGGCGCTGGACGGCAATGCGGCGGACGCGCGGGCGCTGGCGGTGGGGACCAAGTTCAAGGTCCTGGCGGAGGTGGCCTGGGGATTGGC
>CAXTTH010000248.1:0-3928 GCA_964247035.1 uncultured Acetobacteraceae bacterium | reverse complement strand
CTCACCCACAACCTCATGCCGCTTGCAAAAACCAGCTAGGGTTTCAACAGAGCAAGCATGGCCCAGAGGGCGTGACACGAGTCAGCGTCCCATTCGGCTCACGAGCTCGACTCATCCTCCTTTTTCTGCAAAGCAAGGCGATCCGCACGGACTCCCGGGAAATAGAGCTCGGGCGTTCCCTCCGGATTTGGCTCGGCAAACTCGGCGTGCCGATTGGCGGGAAATCGATGAAGGATGTCCGGGATCAGGCATTGCGGCTGTCATACCGGCCTGCTTAAAGGCTGATTTGGTTTAGGTATGGGTAGCTGGTGAGTGACGCCAGGCGGTTTGTGGGGAGCTTGTTCCAGGCGATGCAGAGTGCATCGACGATGGCGTTGTAGCTGTTGAGCAGCCTGTGGCTGAGGCATCGTTCCCGCAGGTAGGGCCAGACCCGTTCGACTGGGTTGAGTTCGGGGCTGTAGGGTGGCAGCAGAACCAGGGAGACGTTTGGCGGCATGTGCAGGTCGTCGGTGACGTGCCATCCAGCCTGGTCCATGACCATGGCGGCGTGCTCGCCCGGCGGCAGGGTCGCGCTGAACTGGTCGAGGAACAGCTGCATGGTGGCAGTGTTCAGCTCCGGCAACACCAGGGCGAATGCGGCACCGGTCTTCGGCTGCACGGCGGCGAACAAGTGCGTCCAGGTGTAGCGCTGGTCGCACAGGCCGGGCGGACGCTGGCTGCGGGCGAACCGGCGATGGCAGGTGGGGCCCTTTCGTCCGAACCTTGCTTCGTCTTGGAACCACAGTGTCAGGCGGCAACCTGGATGGGCTTGGGCGATGTGGTCCAGCTGGTTTTGCAGCCCCCTTTTGACCAGGCGTCGCGTGCCGCCGGGTCAGCCTTGGGGTGCGACGGGCGGGCTTTCTGCCGCGACAAGCCGAGCTTGCGCAATCAGCTTGGACATGTGCGCCTCGTGGTAGCTCACGCCCCAGCGCCGCTTCACCTCACCGCACAGCTCGGCCAGCGTCCAGGCCGACAAGCCGGTCTTCTCCACGTCCGGGCCGTCCAGCACGATCTGGCGCAACTGCTCCATCTGCTCGTCGTCCAGCCGTGGCTTGGCGCCGGACCGTGGGCGGTCGTGCAGGCGGTCCAAACCCTCGGCGTTGCAGCGCACCACCGCCTCGCGCAACGCCTGCCGCTCCATGCCCGCCAGCCGCGCCGCTTCGGCTCGCGTCATGCCTTCCAGCGCGTTCGCAATCGCCATCATGCGCGTCGCCGCCGCCCGGTCAGCTTGATGCCGCGCACATTTGCGCAACACCGCCGACGACAGGTCATCGCGGATCATCAAACGTATGCCATTCATCGACAGCCTCACCCAACAGGTCAGGCCAAAACTGAATCAGAGCCGTCCAAGCCGCGCCAAATCACACCCAAGTCATCGACAACGCTCAGCGGTATCAGACGATTCAGAACGAGAACGGAACTCTGGTTGCACGACCACCTTGATCACGAAACCGACTCGCATCGCTTACGGATGATTGAGCCGAGCTATAATAGCAGCGTCTGCTCTCGGGTAACTAAGAGTAGTGGAAGACGTCCGATTTGGATCGAAGCGAGAACATTAATTCTATCCACCCTCCAGCCTAAGCCGCCTTGCGCTGCGGCTCCGCCCCCAGCAGGAACTCCAAATCCTCCGCGTCCAGCCCGGCCGCCTCCACCTCGGCGTCCAGCGCGATGCCGGCCAGTTCCGCCTTGCGCTGCTGTAGCTGGATGATGCGCTCCTCCACCGTGTCGGCGGCGATCAATTTGTAGATGAACACCGACTTGGTCTGCCCCAGCCGGTGGGCGCGGTCGGAGGCTTGGTCCTCGACCGCCGGGTTCCACCAGGGGTCGTAGTGGATGACGGTGTCGGCGGCGGTGAGGTTGAGGCCGCGGCCGCCGGCCTTGAGGCTGATGAGGAACAGCGGCGCTTCCTCGGCCTGGAAGGCGCGCACCGGCTCGGCGCGGTCCCGCGTGTCGCCGCGCAGCTCCACGTAGCGGTGGCCGGCCGCGTCCAGGCGGGGCTTGATGAGGTCCAGCATGGAGGTGAACTGGCTGAACAGCAGGATGCGGCGGCCTTCGGGGATCATGCCGCCGATCATCTCCATCAGCGTGTCCAGCTTGGCGGAGGGGGCTTCGCTCGGTCCGGCGGCGAGCTTGACCAGCCTTGGGTCGCAGCAGGCCTGGCGCAGCTTGAGCAGGGCGTTCAGCACCACGAAGCGGCCCTGGCCCGGCCCCAGCTCGGCCAACTGGTCGCGCACGCTGTCGTGCAGGGTGGCGCGGATGGTGTCGTACAGCTCGCGCTGTTCGGACCCGAAGGTGATGTGGCGCAGGATGGTCTCCTTCGGCGGCAGCTCGGTGGCCACCTCCGCCTTGGTGCGGCGCAGGATGAACGGGCGGATGCGGCGGCTGAGCTGGCTGCGGCGCAGCGGGTCGCCCTCCTTCTCGATGGGGGAGCGGAAGCGCTTGCCGAAGGAGCGGCGGTCCCCCAGCAGTCCCGGCTGCAGGAAGGCGAATTGGGACCACAGCTCGTCCAGGTTGTTCTCGATCGGGGTGCCGGAGAGGCAAATGCGCTGGCGAGCCTCCAACTGGCACACGGCGCGGGTGGCCTTGGCCTCCGGGCTCTTGATCGCCTGCGCCTCGTCCAGCACGATCATGTGCCACATGATCTCGCGCATCGGCTCGGCGTCCCGCGCCAGCACGGCGTAGGTGGTCAGCACCACCGCCACCCCGTCCAGCCGGGCGCGGCGGGCCTCGCGGCCCTGGCCGTGCAGCACCGCCACGCTCAGGTGCGGGGCGAAGCGTTCCAGCTCGGCCTGCCAGTTGGCGACCAGGCTGGTCGGCACCACCACCAGCACCGGGCAGTCCAGCCGGCCGGCGGCCTGCTCGGTGGCGATGTGGGCGATGGTCTGCGCCGTCTTGCCCAGGCCCATCTCGTCGGCCAGGAACGCGCCGAGCTTGTTGGCGCGCAGGTGCTGCAGCCAGTTCAGCCCGTGCTGCTGGTACGGCCGCAGCGTGATGCCGAACCCGGCGGGCGTCGGCACCTCCTCGATCGGCGGCAGCTCGCGGAACCGCTCCACGGTGGCGGCGACCTCGGCGGCATCCTGCCAGCGGGTGGTGAGCAGCTCCTCCAGGTCCAGCACGGCCGCGGCCTCGCCGACCGGCAGCAGCAGGGCGGAGTCGGTGCGGTTGGCGGCGGATTCCATCAGGTCCCCCACCACGGCGAGCAGGCGGCGCACCCGCTCGGCGGGCAGGCGCACCACGCGGCCGTCCTCCAGGCTGGTGACCAGCTCGTCGCCCAGGGTGCGCAGCGCGTCCGGGCCGCGCTCCATCAGCCGGGTCAGGATGGGCAGCAGCGCCACCCGCACGCCGTCTACCTCGATGCCGAGGTCGAGCGAGAAGCTGCCGCGCTCGGCATCGCTGACCCGCGCGTCCAGCCCGCCCACCATCTGCGCCACGCGGGGGCCGAAGCCGCTCTCGACCGTGCAGCGCCAGCCCTCGGCTTCCAGGGCGGGCACGCGCTCCATCAGGAAGCGGTGCCACTGCTCCGCCGCGTCGGCGCCGCGCAGCACGTGGACGCGGCGGCCCTTTCCGGTGCTGCCGTCCGCCACGCGCAGCTGCACGAAGCCGTATTCGGTGAGGGCCAGCGAGGCTGCCGCCTCGGCCGCCGGGTCGCGCCGCACGAACTCCGCGCCGCGCGGGCCGTTCACGCGGACGAACTGGCGCTCGTCGTCGCCCTCCGCCACGCCGCGCCCGCCATGCTCGCCGGCGTAGTCGAAATCGAGCGTCAGGGTGTCGAGCAGGGCCAGCGCGCCGGCCTCGTCCGGGCCGTAGCGCTTGGACAGGCGCAGCACGGGCGTCGCGGCGCGCTCCACGATCACCTGGTCGCTTTGCAAGGCGGGCAGGGCGATCG
>CAXTTH010000247.1:0-3934 GCA_964247035.1 uncultured Acetobacteraceae bacterium | reverse complement strand
AAACGGGGCCATGGCGCCGAACAGCATCAGCCGCAGCGCGAGCGGTCCGGAGATGGCGCTGATGCTCCAGCCGTACTCCACGCCGAGCGGGCGGATCAGCACGCCGGGCATGCCGACGGACGCGGCGGTGGCCAGCATCACGCAAAAGGCCGTGGCCGCCACCACCCAGCCGTAATGGATGCCGCGGCGGGCGAGGGCGCGGTTCAGGGTTTCGGCGAACATGCTGCGGCGTCCCCCTCAGTAGACCACCACGCTGCGGATGCTCTCGCCGGACGCCATCAGGTCGAAGCCGTGGTTGATCTGCTCCAGCGGCATGGTGTGGGTGATCAGGTCGTCGATGTTGATCTTGCCCTCCATGTACCAGTCCACGATGCGCGGCACGTCCGTGCGCCCGCGCGCGCCGCCGAACGCCGAGCCGCGCCAGCTGCGCCCGGTGACCAGTTGGAACGGCCGGGTGCTGATCTCCGCCCCGCTGGGCGCCACGCCGATGATGATGCTCTCCCCCCAGCCGCGGTGGCAGCACTCCAGCGCCTGGCGCATCACCGCCACGTTGCCGGTGCAGTCGAACGAGAAATCGGCGCCCCCGCCGCTCACGTCGACGATCGCCTGCACCACCTTCTCGTTGCCGACCTCCTTCGGGTTGATGAAGTCGGTCATGCCGAACTTGCGCGCGATCTCCTGCTTGGCCGGGTTGATGTCCACGCCGATGATCTTGTCCGCCCCCACCATCCGCGCGCCCTGGATCACGTTCAGCCCGATGCCGCCGAGGCCGAACACCACCACGTTGGCGCCGGGCCACACCTTGGCCGTGTAGATCACCGCGCCGATCCCCGTGGTGACGCCGCAGCCGATGTAGCAGATCTTGTCGAACGGCGCGTCCTCCCGCACCTTTGCCACCGCGATCTCCGGCAGCACCGTGAAGTTGCTGAAGGTGGAGCAGCCCATGTAGTGGAACAGCGGATCCTTCGGTTTTCCGGCGGGTTCGCAGCTGAACCGGCTGGCGCCGTCCGGCATGACGCCCTTGCCCTGCGTGGCGCGGATCGCGGTGCAGAGGTTGCTGCGCTGGCTGAGGCAGGTTTTGCACTGCCGGCATTCCGGCGTGTACAGCGGGATCACGTGGTCGCCCACCTTCACGCTCGTGACGCCAGCGCCCACTTCACGAACGATCCCGGCGCCCTCATGGCCCAGGATGGCGGGGAACAGCCCCTCGGAATCCATGCCGGACAGGGTGTAGGCGTCGGTGTGGCAGATGCCGGTCGCCATCACCTCCATCAGCACCTCGCCCGCCTTGGGGCCTTCCAGCTCCACGGTCTCGATGCTGAGCGGCTGGTTCGCGGCCCAGGCCACGGCTGCGCGCGTCTTCATTGCTTGCTCCCTCCGGTTCGGGCCGGCTTTCCCCAGCCCCGCATGTCCCTGCATACTTCACTAAGCGCCAGAACAAGCAAGCAGGCATGGACCACTACCAATCTCGGAGGCATCCGTGCCGGACATCGGCTGCATCATGGCAAGCAACCCATCGGAGCTGAGGCGCCTAAGTTTGCCGGCCAGGCTGCTGCGGCCCATCACGGAACGGTCGTTGCGGCAAGCTGGGCTGGCCGAAGCGGTGCCCGTGCCCGATCTGGGTTGCGCCGCCGGGTCAGTTCAGCCGGGTCCGCAGCTCCTCCACCGCGGCGCGCACCCGGGCCGAGGCGTCGCCCTCCGGCACCAGGGCCAGGAACTGCTCGAAGCACCGCAGCGCCGCCCCCACCTGGTCCAGCCGCTGGTTGATCTGCGCCGCCTCCCGCCACAGGGCCGCGTGGTCGGGCGCGATCCGCAGCATGTCCTCCACCGCGGTCAGCGCGCCCGCCAGGTCGTCCGCGCCCAGCCGCCGCGCCTTGAGGTTGTTCTGCAGCCGCAGCAGCACGCCGCGCGAGTTCATCGGCTGGATCATTCCCGGCTTCACCTCCGCGCGCGGGCCGGACACGCGCTTGGCCAGCACCCGGATCGACCGCGCGTCCATCGGCTGCCCGCCCGCGAACACGTCCAGCAGCAGCCGCGTCTTGCTGCCGGCCAGCGCGATCATGAAATGGCCGGGGAAGTCGATGCCGAGCGCCTGCCACCCGGCGGCCCGCGCGCAGTGCAGCCACAGGATGCCGAGCGACACCGGCAGGCCGCGCCGCCGCTCGATCACCTGGATCAGGTTGATGTTGGCCGGGTCGTCGTAGGTGTCCTGGTCCCCGGCGTAGCGCCAGCGCCCGGCCATCAGCCCGGCCAGCGCGCCGGCCCGCACCGAGGCGTCGTTGTCGGTCCGCTCCAGCGCCATCGCCGCCGCATCCCGCGCCAGCTCGGACAGGTGGGCGCGCGCGGCGTGCCAGTCGGCATCCGGCTGGTCGATGCGGGCGAACTGCAGCGCCGCGTCGGCCAGGTCCAGCTCGTTGTCCGGCAGCTGGCCGATGGCGTCCAGCGCCAGGCGGGCCTGCGCCGCGCTCACTCGGCCGGCAGCTCCGCCGGGCCGCGCGCCACCGGTTCCGGCACGTACAGCGAAGCGCCGCTGTTGCGGAACTCGTCGCTTTTCTGCTCCAGCCCGGCCAGCCGCTCGGCGTCGGCGCGGATGTCCTGGCTGATCTTCATGGAACAGAACTTCGGCCCGCACATGGAGCAGAAATGCGCCACCTTGTGCGCGTCCTTCGGCAGCGTCTCGTCATGGAACTGCCGCGCCGTGTCCGGGTCGAGGCCGAGGTTGAACTGGTCCTGCCAGCGGAACTCGAACCGCGCGCGGCTGATCGCGTCGTCCCGCAGCTGCGCCGCCGGGTGCCCCTTGGCCAGGTCGGCGGCGTGGGCGGCGATCTTGTAGGTGATCACCCCGGTCTTCACGTCGTCCCGGTTCGGCAGGCCGAGATGCTCCTTCGGCGTCACGTAGCACAGCACGGAGGTGCCGAACCAGCCGATCATCGCCGCCCCGATCGCCGAGGTGATGTGGTCGTAGCCCGGTGCGATATCCGTGGTGAGCGGCCCGAGCGTGTAGAACGGCGCCTCGCCGCACACCGCCAGCTGCTTCTCCATGTTGACCTTGATCTTGTGCATCGGCACGTGGCCGGGCCCTTCGATCATCACCTGGCAGCCCTTGCCCCAGGCCACCTGCGTCAGCTCCCCCAGCGTGTCCAGCTCGGCGAACTGCGCCGCGTCGTTGGCGTCCGCGATCGACCCGGGCCGCAGCCCGTCGCCCAGCGAGAACGACACGTCGTACTGGCGCATGATGTCGCAGATGTCGCCGAAATGCTCGTACAGGAAGCTCTCGCGGTGGTGCGCCAGGCACCAGCGCGCCATGATGGAGCCGCCGCGGCTGACGATGCCGGTGGTGCGCCGCGCCGTCAGCGGCACGTAGGCCAGCCGCACCCCGGCATGGATGGTGAAGTAGTCCACCCCCTGCTCGGCCTGCTCGATCAGCGTGTCGCGGAACACCTCCCAGTCCAGCTTGTCCGCGTCCCCGCCCACCTTCTCCAACGCCTGGTAGATCGGCACCGTGCCGATCGGCACCGGGCTGTTGCGCATGATCCAGCCGCGGATGTTGTGGATGTTGCGCCCGGTGGACAGGTCCATGACCGTGTCCGCCCCCCAGCGGATCGCCCAGACCAGCTTCTCCACCTCGTCGGCCGCCGACGAGGTGACGGCGGAGTTGCCGATGTTGGCGTTGATCTTGACCAGGAAGTTGCGCCCCAGGATCGTGGGCTCCAGCTCCGGGTGGTTGATGTTGGCCGGGATGATCGCCCGTCCCCGGGCCACCTCGTCGCGCACGAACTCCGGCGTGATGAAGGCGGGGATGGCAGCGCCGAAATCCTCGCCCGCCGCGCGCCGCGCCTCCGCCCCCTCCGCCATCGCGGCGCGGCCCAGGTTCTCCCGGTGCGCCACGTAGATCATCTCCTCGGTGACGATCCCGGCCCGCGCGTACTCCATC
>CAXTTH010000246.1:0-3939 GCA_964247035.1 uncultured Acetobacteraceae bacterium | reverse complement strand
ACGGTGACGGTCGCCGCTTCGGCGGCACGCGCCGCCGGCATGGCGCCCGCCAAGGCAGCCGCCCCAGCGCTGGCAAGCAGCTGTCGTCGGTCTACTCTCAAGCCCATGGTCGAACTCCCGGTGAATCAGGCAATTGGATTGGTGAGGCCCGCGATCAGCACGGCGGCGGCCTGCGCCACGTTCAAGCTCTGCACCGGCCCGGCGCCGATGATCCGCACCCGGCGGCGACAGCCTTCCAGCGCATCGAACGACACTCCCACCTCCTCGTTGCCCAGCACCAGCGCCACCGGCCGGTCGCGCGGCAGGTTCTGCAAGGGCATCGCGTCCGCCGTCAGTGTCGCCGCCACGGTGCGATAGTGCGGCTCCAGGGCCACCAACGCCTTGCGCAGGTTGCGCGTCTTATGCAGGTCCAAGTGCTCCAACCCGCCTTCCGCTGTGCGGTAGGCTGCGTCCGATGGCATGGCCTGGCGCGGCGTCTCGTGCAGCAGCAGCCCGCCTGCGCCGAAAAAAGCCGCGCTGCGGGCGATCGCGCCCAGGTTATGGGGGTTGCTCACCCCATCCAGCACGATCAGCAGCGCCATCCGCGGCGGCCGCACGAAATCTATGATGGCCACGGGGCGCGGCGTGGCGATGGCCACCAGGCCGCCATGGTGCGTCGTTCCGGCCGCCCGCTCGATCTCCGCCTCGTCCAGCAAGCGGTACGGCTTGCGCGCCCTGGCCAGCACGGCGCAGTGCGGCCCCGCTTGCTCCCGCGTCGCCTCCACATAGAACAACCGCTTGACCGCGCTGGGCCGGCAGGCGAACAGGGCCGCGACAGCGTTGGCCCCGCAGATGCGATCCTCGTCCACGGCAACGTGCTTCGGCTGAGCGGCAGAACCTGTCAATGCGGGCTATGGCCTCTCGGTTGCGGAGCAGCGTCAACCTTGAGGCCTGAGACGGCCCTTGAGCAGGCTGCTTCGGCCCTGTCGCCGGCTGGCCCGAACAGCCCTGGCCCGAACAGCCCTGCCCGGCCGCCATGGCCAAGCGTCGCGGCTGACTTCCTGGATGTGCCATGCCGGCGCTTGAACATGTGTCAATCAATGACGCTGCCCGCGTAAGAGGGCCGCAAGGGCTGTTAATCCGCGAGGCTGACGATGAAGCTGCTCCGAGTTGGCGCACCCGGCACCGAAAAGCCCGCCCTGCTCGCCGCCGACGGCACGATGCGGCACCTGGGACAAGGGCAAGGGCTGCGACACGTTCGGCCCGACCAGCCCCTGGATGGTGACGAAAGACGAGTCGCCCGACCCGCAGGCGCTTGACCTATGGTGCGACGTGGACGGCAAGCGCATGCAGCACGGCAACACGCGCACCATGGTCTTCCCCGTACGCGAACTAGTCAGCTACGTCAGCCGCTTCATTACCTTGCAAACCGGCGACGTGATCGTGACCGGCACGCCGCCGGGCGTGGGTCTGGGCATCAAGCCGGAACCGGTGTTTCTCCGCGCCGGCCAGACCATGCAAGCGGGCGTACAGGGCCTGGGCGAGCAGAAGCAGCGTCTCGTCGCTGCATGATCAGGCGCCCAGAGGACGACCGCCCTCTGGTGGGATGCGGGGCGACGCCCTGCTAAGCCGCGGCCCGGATGGCGCTGTTGCGGACGTCCTCGCTGGCGCCATCCTGGAACAGCGCGAAGTTCTGCTCGAACAAGGCTGCCAAGCGCCGTGCCGCGCGGTCGTAGGCGGCCTTGTCCGCCCAGGCCTCGCGCGGGTTCAGCAGCTCGTCTGGCAGGCCAGGCATCTTCGTGGGCACCATCAGGCCGAACACCGGGTCCGCCTGGAACTGCGCCCGGGCCAGGCTGCCGTCCAGGGCGGCGGCGAGCAGCGCGCGGGTGTGGGCGATCGGCATGCGCTGGCCCTCGCCGTAGCCGCCGCCGGACCAGCCGGTGTTGACCAGCCAGCAATCCGCGCCGTACCGCCCGATCAGCTCAGCCAGCATCTGGCCGTACACTCCCGGCCGCCGCGGCAGGAACGGCGCGCCGTAGCAGGTGGAGAAAACGGCCTGCGGCTCCCCGCCCATGCCTTTCTCCGTGCCGGCGACGCGGGCGGTGTAGCCGGACAAGAAATGATACATCGCCTGCCCGGCGGACAGCTTGGAGATCGGCGGCAGCACGCCGAACGCATCGCAGGTCAGCATGACAACGTGCTTCGGCTGCCCGCCCCGCCCGGTGCGGCTGGCGTTGGCCACGAAGTCGATCGGGTAGCAGGCGCGGGTGTTCTGGGTGGCGCGGCCGTCCGCGAGGTCCAGCCAGCCGGCCGCGTCCGCCGCCACGTTCTCCAGCACGGCGCCGAAGCGGTGGGTGGCGTCCCAGATCACCGGCTCGGCCTGTTGGCTGAGGTCGATCACCTTGGCGTAGCAGCCGCCCTCGAAGTTGAACACGCCGCCCTCGCCCCAGCCGTGCTCGTCGTCGCCGATCAATGGGCGCGCCGGGTCGGAGGAGAGGGTGGTCTTGCCGGTGCCGGACAGGCCGAAGAACAGCGCCACCTCCTCGGCCTCGTTCATGTTGGCGCTGCAATGCATCGGCAGCACGCCCTCGGCCGGCAGCTTCCAGTTCATCACGGTGAAGATCGACTTCTTGATCTCCCCGGCATACTCGGTGCCGGCGATGACGATCAGCTTGCGGGCAAAGGAGAGCGCGATGGCCGTGCTGGTCCGCACCCCGTCCCGCGCCGGGCTGGCTTGATAATGCGGCGCGTGCAGGATGACGTAGTCCGGCTCGAACCCGGCCAGCTCCTCGGCCGGCGGGCGGATGAACATGTTGCGGGCGAACAGCGCGTGCCAGGCGGACGAGGTGACCAGCCGCACCCGCACGCGATGCGCCGGGTCCGCCCCGGCGTAGAGGTCCTGGGTGAACAGCTCCGGCTGCTCGCCGAGGTAGGTGGCAACGTGGCCGCGCAGGCCCTCGAAATGGGCAGGAGCGATGCGCTGGTTGATCTTGCCCCACCAGATGTCGTCCGTGATTTCCGGTTCATCGACGACGAACTTGTCCTGCACGGAGCGCCCGGTGTGCGCGCCTGTCATGGCCATCAGCGCGCCGTCGGCGGAGAGCCGGCCTTCGCCGCGGCGCATGGAGGCGGCCACGAGCGCGGGCGGGGCCAGGTTGGCGTGCACCGGGTAGGGGGTGGCGACGCTGGTGCCGTGCAGCGGGGCTTGAGGCGGGTGGCTCACGGGGCGATCTCCTTCGGCGTTCGTACCTGGTATAACCGAGGGAAGTTGGCTGCGTCTATTAGATATAAAACGATATTATTTTGAGTGCTGGATAAGTCATAGCGTAATATCTCCAAGATGAATACAATGTTCATAGTGCTGAGAATTCGATCATTCCCCTATTGCAACCGCAGTGGTGATAATATATGTTTAGCTCTATTCAAGGTTTACACAAGTGTTAATTACTGATTTACAGCACTACACATTTGGTGGCTCCAAGCTAATGGTAGAAAACTACAATGCTTTAAGAAGGCGTTACCCATAAGTTTGTAAAGTTCATTTAGTGTTTGGTTATTGATGCTGTTGGCGGGTTGGTCAGCATGGTGTCATTCTCAGACGAAATTTTCGTGACGGAGGGAGCAGTAAGGGGCTGGCGAAAAATTTCCTTAAATGCGGCCAAGAAATATGGCTCGGTTCTATGAGTTCTGAAGACAGGCCAGGTGCGATAGCATTCAGCATCTGGATGGCCTGCCGGTCCGACTTTCCTCATTAACTTTAGTAGTTCTTGAGTATTTCCCTTTACAGCTGCGACACATATCTTAAAATCGTCACTTGCAGCTGACCAATCATACTTGTCAATTATCTTTTTTGCTTGGTCTGTGCGGTTTTGTAACGCAACTGAATTTGCTAGATTTACGATCATCGAGAGTTCTAACCAAAGATAGTCCTGAACTTTTCCGCATAGGCGGCATAGGTTT
>CAXTTH010000245.1:0-3941 GCA_964247035.1 uncultured Acetobacteraceae bacterium | reverse complement strand
GATGCGGCGGTGGTCGTGCACCATGCGCTGGCTGGGCAGGGGGGCAGCGCACCCGGCGCGGCGCGCGTCCCCGGCCTCGGCCCCCAGCCCGGCCTCGTGCAGCAGCTCGTAGCGTTGCAGCACCAGCTCCTCGTTCCAGGGGTGCGGCGCGGCGCCGAAGCTGACAGCGGTGCGCCGCTCGCGTTGCAGGCGCTGCGCCGCGTCGCCCTGCGCCGCCCACTCTGCCAGCCGGGGGAGAATCTCGCTGGCGCCGGGTCCGCTGCGGCGGTCCTCCCAGGGGAAGTAGCCGTACCAGCCGCGCCAGTTCGCCGCTCCCGAGGCCGGCATCTCGCGGGTGAGGCCCAGGTAGCTGACGGAGATCACGTGCCGCTCCGGGCCGGGATGCTGCAGCGCGGAGGGCGCGCGGTCGCGGTCGGCGAAGGTGTAGAGCTGCTCGACGTAGCCGAGCGGGTGATGCGTCTGCTGCTCCACCCAGGCGCGCACGCCGGATTGCAGGGAGCGGTGGCCGGAGGTGAACGGCCCGGCGGGCAGCGCGTCGCCGGCCAGGGTAAGCACCCGGGGCTGGTTGTCCGTCACGGCCACGATGACAGCGATCAGGTCGGCTGCGATTCCCGAGTTCATGACTGCCGACCTGCGCCTCCCACCGCCATCCCGCACGGCGGGAGCTGGGATAACCACTACGGGATGTGGCGTTTAGGTGACAGTTGGATTTGATCGCAATTCCGTGACTTTACTCACTTGGCGGCGCGGGGTTTGCGCGTCAGTGTCGTGTCCAAAGAACCGCATCGCCAAACCAGCGGGAAGGGACGACATCATGCACTACCGAGGCCCAGGGTGGCGTGTTCTGAGGCGCTGGCTCGCCGGCGCGGCGGCTTGCCTGCTGCTGTCGGCGGGCGGAGCCGGGATCGCTTCGGCGCAAGAAATCCTGCCGAACGAGTTCGTGGCGCCGCCGGACGGCCTCAACATCGTGTTCGGCTACTACACCTACGGCCATGACACGACGTTCAACATTGCCCGCGGCCCGACCATCAAGAACAGCGGCCTCGAGATCAACGTCGGTGTCGCCCGTTACGTGCACATCGACTACATCCTCGGCCACCCGGCAGGCTTCCAGCTTATCGAGGTGTTCGGCTCGGAGTCGGATGGCCATGTCGGCACAGCGAGGCTGGGCAGCGGTTTCGGCGCCTCCGACATCGCGCTGTCGGCATTCTTCTGGCCATACACCAACGTGGCCAAGAAGCAGTACCTCAACGTCACCGGATTTATCTACCCGCCCGTGGGCACCTACGACAAGAACTCGGCCGTCAACCTTTCGAGCGCCCAGAGCGGCTATGGTTGGGTGGGCGACCTGCAATTTGGCTGGGACCAGGGCATTGGCGAGCACTTCACCTACGATCTCGGCTTCGACGCCCGGTGGTATGGCGACACCACCAGCCCGGGCGGGTTGCGCACCAAGCAGGACCCGGACTACCGACTGCAAGCCTGGCTCAACTACAACTGGACGCGCGCCTTCCAGACCTCGATCGGCTGGGAGAGCATTCTGGGCGGCGCGGGGACGACGAACGGATTCAACAACGGCACCAAGTCGGAATTTGAGCGGATTCGCGCCGCCACGTCGCTGTTCGTTGCGCCCACCGCGCAGGTGATGCTGGAAGTGAACCATGATTTCGTCCGCGTCGGCGGGTTCAAGCAGGATTTCGGCGCGCAGCTGCGGGTGCTCTACGCCTTTTAACCTGCGGCCAGGAAAGGAAACCACAATGACCACAACACGTCGCGCCGCCATGCTGCTGCCGCTGCTCGGGGCCGTCGCCTTGGCCGGCTGCCAGACTACCCAGGCGAGCGCCAGCTCGCCCGCCGGCGACATGAGCGGCAGCGACCTGGATTTCGTGACCAACGCGTTCGACATCATCGCCTTCGACCGCGACGAGTGCATCATCGCGCAAACCCAGGCCAAGTCGCCCGAGGTGCGCGCGCTGGCGGCCAAGCTGCTGTCGGAAGCCAACCAGTTCGACGCGGAGCTGCGCCCGGTGGCGGCCGAGTCCGGCATCAAGCCGCCGACCGTGCTGCCCTCGCGGCTGCGCATCCGCGCCGCCCGGCTACGGCTCGGGCAGGGCTCGGACTTGGACCGTTCCTTCCTGGCCGACCAGATCGCCAGCCACCAGGACATCCTGAACTTCCAGTACGTGGTCCTGAGCTCCACGACCAGCAATCCCAAGCTGGCCGACCTATCCCGCCGGGCCGACGCCTTGGTGCGCGCGAATCTTGCGCAACTCCAAACGCTGCAAAGCCGGCTGCCCCGGTCAGCCTGACCTGCCTGCACCTTTAGGATCAAAGTGAATGTGGCGCACGCTGTTGCTGGCCAGCCTGTTGAGCGGCGTCGGGCTGGGAATGGCCCTCGCCCAATCCCAGCCGCAAACGGAGCAGGCGGCTCCGGAAGCCAGTCCGCCGCCTAAGGTTGATCGCGTGCCAGAGAATGCGACCGGTGGTGCGCCGGGGTCGGCCAACTCGCGCAAGCCGGACAACAACGTGCCTCCGGTGCAGACACCGTCGAAGCCGGTCACTCCAAAGCCGTAGCCGTCCTGGTCAGGCCGCCTGGCGGCTGCTGCGCAGGGAGAGCGCGTTGGCCAGCGCCAGCAGCTCGCCGACCGATAGCACCAGGTGCTCGTCCTGGCCCTGCGAGCGCAACGCGGACAGCAGGGCGCTGTGGCTCGGGGCGTGCCACAGGCAGACGACGATCGCGGCCCCCGGCATCTGCTTCTGCATGCGGCGGACGAAGTAGCGCACGCCGGACACGCTGCTGCCCTCCTCCAGGACGGAGAGGCAGCACAGCCGGACGTGGCGCAGGTCAACCGGGGCGGCCGAGGAGGAGCCGAGCATCAGGTTCGGCACCAGGCTGGCGCCGAACCCGGTGCCGGCCAGTGCCTGCACGGCCATCGTGGCGGCGAGGTCGTCCAACTGACCGCGGCCGGGGATGCAGGCGACCGCACCGGGGACCTGCCAGGCGCCCGGTGGCGAGGCTGCCGGGGGGCTGCCGGCGCTGCCGGCTAGGGTGGCGAGCAGCGCCTCGATCTGCGAATGGATTGCTTCCAGCCGCTCGAACGCCAGCGCGTCGCGGGATAGGTCGCCCTGGGCCAGGGCCAATCCTTGCAGGGCGACCGTGTCGTAGTATTCGGTGAGCGAGGTGGCGGCGATCTGCTGGCGGGCGCCGGCGGCGAGCAGGCCGGCGTTGCCCTCCAGGGCGCGCTGGTAGAACGTCTCGGCCGGCTCCAGCGGCGGCTTGTCGCCCAGGATGACCTCGAAGAACGCCAGCGCTTCCACGTGCCGGCCGATCACCACGAGGCAGACGGTGAGCGGGGTGGCGAGCAGCAGGCCGACCGGCCCCCAGAGGAACGCCCAGAACGCGGTCGCCACGATGACCGCGATCGGCGACAGCCCCGTGCTGTGGCCGTAGATCAGCGGCTCCACTACCTGGCCCATGACCAGCTCGGTGCCGATGAACAGCGCTAGCACCAGGATGGCGAGCGACCAGCCCGGCACCACGGCCACCGCCAGCAGCAGCGGCGGCAGCAGGGCGATGGGGGTTCCGACATAGGGCACGAAGCGCATCAGCGCGGCTAGGATGCCCCACAGCACCGGGTTCGGCAGCCCGGCCAGCCAAAGGCTGGCGCCGATCAGGGCGCCGAAGCCGGCGTTCAGCGCCAACTGGAACAGGAAGTAGCGCGACAGCCGCCGAGCCGCGTCGTTCATGGCCAGGATGGTGCGGTGCAAGTCCCGCCGGCCCACCAGGCGCACCAGCCGGTCCCGCAGGTCCTCGCTGGAGAGCAGGATGAACACGGTCAACACCAGCACGACTCCGGCGGTGGCCAGCGGCCCGAGCAGCGGCTGCGCCACGGTGCGGGCGAGCGCCAGGCCGGAGGTGTCGGCCAGCCCCAGCGCCGCCG
>CAXTTH010000244.1:0-3945 GCA_964247035.1 uncultured Acetobacteraceae bacterium | reverse complement strand
CCCCGGCAGCGGGCGTGACGCCCGGGCTCCCGCCGTCGCCGGCCGCCGATGCCGTCCCGCTGGAGCCGGCCCCGGAACCCGGCCCCGCCTTCAGCGCGGAGGACGTGGCCCGGCTGCGCAAAGACTTCCATCGGTTCCTCACCCGCTCCGGCCGGTCCGGGACGGCGTTGACCGGCGCGCAGCGGGAGGCGCTGTTCAACGACTACCTGCAATGGCGGACCCGCCAGGCGAGCGACCCGCCGCGCTGAGGATTCCAGCGGCAGCGCCGGGCCGGCGGCCTCAGTTCAGCCGTTCGGGCCGGGCGGTGTGGCGATCCATGGCGAAGTGGGCGATGGCGGTGCCGTCCGGCGTGGCGAGTGCGAACGTCACCCGGTCCGGCGCCTCCGTCACGTCCGTGACTTTCCAGGCATGGTTGCCGTTGAGCAGCAGGTAGGCCTCGGCGATCTTCTGCACTTCGGCGCCGGACAGGGCGCGGTCGGGCGCCGGATAGACCAGGCCGAACTCCCGCATGCGGTGCATCCTGCCGGGCCGCTCCGTCCCCTCATGCATCATGCCGGGCCGCTCCGTCCCGGATCGCTCAGCTCCTGGGGGCTGGCCGGCGGGGGCGTCCTGCGCCAGGGCCAGCCCGCCGGTGATGGTGAGGGCGAGGGCTGCGAAGGCGAGGGTCAGGAGGGCGAGAAGGGTGATCTTGCGCATGGAGGTTCGCATGGCAGGTTGGTTCCGGGATGGTTCGTGGCGAGCACCCTGGCGGCCGCAGTGTGCCGCGGGCGCGCCGAAATGCAACCAATTGCAACGTCCGCTCCCGCAGATGCACCGCGACGCCTAGGGTAAGCCCATGGAAACCATGCCGCACATCCTGGTGGTCGATGACGACCGGGAAATCCGTGACCTGCTGGCCCGCTTCCTGGAGCGCCACCGTTTCCGGGTGACGGCGGTGCGCGACGCGCGGGAGGCGCGGCGCACCTGGCCCACCGGGCACTTCCAGCTCGTCGTGCTGGACCTGATGCTGCCGGGCGAAGGTGGGCTGGACCTGGCTCGCTGGATGCGCACGCAAGGCGACGTGCCGATCGTGATGCTGACGGCGATGGGCGAGGAGACCGACCGCATCATCGGCCTGGAGTTGGGAGCCGACGACTACGTGCCCAAGCCGTTCAACCCGCGCGAGCTGCTGGCCCGGATGCGCGCCGTGCTGCGCCGCACGGCCGACCGCACCGGCCATCGGGGCGAGGACTTGGGCGCGCTGCGCTTCGCCGGCTGGACGCTGGAGCCGCCGCGCCGCCGCCTGCTCAACCCGGAAGGCGTGGAGGTGCCGCTGACCGGCGGGGAGTACGACCTGCTGTTGGCGCTGGTGGAGCGGGCCAACCGGGTGCTGACTCGCGACATGCTGCTGGACCTGCTGCGCGGCCGACAGGCGGGGCCGTTCGATCGGGCGATCGACGTGGCAATCAGCCGGCTGCGGCGCAAGCTGGAGGATGACGGGCGGCAGGCGCAGCTCATCAAGACGGTGCGCGGCGGCGGCTACGTGCTGGCGGCGGACGTGCAGCGGGCGGCGCAGCCGGGGTGATCGCCCGGCTGGCTCCCCGGCTGGCCTATCGCCTGGCTCACCGGCTCTGGCCTCGCAGCCTAGCCAACCGGACTGCGCTCGCGCTGCTGCTGGGGCTGGCCCTGGTGCAGGCGGCGGGGCTGCTCGCCTACTCGCTGGACCGCGTTGACCTGCTGCGCCTGGCGCAGGCGCAGGAGCTCGGCCAACGGATCGACAACGTTTACCGTTCGGTGGTCACGGCACCGCCGCCGGGCCGCCCGGCGGCCCAGCCCGCGCAGGGTGCGCCATCCGACCTTGCTGCGACGTTGGACCCGGGGCCGGCCACCAGCGACCTCGAGCCCTCGCCTGCCTTCCTGCAGCGCATTCTGCGCATCAGCCTGCAGCTTGCCCGGGTGCAGCCGGGCGAGCGTTGGACCGAGCTGCAAATTCGCGGCCTGCCCTGGCAGCGCCGCCTGCTGTTCAGCCTGCGGCTGCCGGAGGGCGAATGGCTGAACGTCCATGTGGCGTTCGGGCGGTTCCCAACCATCCTGTCCGGGACGTTCCTCGCCTGCCTCGCGCTGATGACGCTGGCGGCGGCGGCCCTGGTGGCCTGGGCGATGCGGCAGTTCACCGCGCCGATGCGGGAGCTGGCTGCCGCGGCCGAGCGGCTCGGCGTGGACGTGAACGCGCCGCCACTGCCGGAAACCGGGGCGGTGGAGGCGGCTAAGGCGGCGCACGCGTTCAACGTCATGGCCGACCGCATCCGCCGCTTCGTGCGGGACCGCACCTTCCTGCTGACCGCCATCGGGCATGACCTGCGCACCCCGATCACCCGGCTGAAGCTGCGGGCGGAATGGATGGAGGACGAGGAGCAGCAGCGCAAGATGCTGCTGGACTTGGACGAGCTGGAGGGCATGGTGGCCGCGACCCTCGCCTTTGGGCGGGACGACGCGGCGGCTGAACGCCTGACCGCGCTGGACCTAGCCGAACTGCTGCGCACCATCCTGGACGAGGCGGCGGACGCCCGACCCTCCCTGGCCGAGCCGGTGCGCTACGAGGGGCCTGATCACCAGGTGGTGCGCGCGCGTCCAGTGGCGATCAAGCGTGCCTTGTCCAACCTGGTGCAGAACGCGCTGAACTACGGCAACGCAGCGCACGTGGCGCTGATCCCGCCGCGGGCCGGGACGCTGACCATCCTCATCGACGACCACGGCCCCGGCATCCCGCTGGCCGAGCTGGACCGTGTGTTCGAGCCATTCCACCGCCTGGAGGCAAGCCGCAACCGCGAGACCGGCGGCACCGGGCTCGGCCTGCCGATCGCGCGCAATATCCTGCGGGCGCATGGCGGCGATGTGGCGCTGTCCAACCGGCCGATGGGGGGGCTGCGGGCGACGGTGACGCTGCCGGGGTGATCAGGCGTGCACCGTCCCGGCTGATGCCAGCCTGCTTTTCGGACCGCGGCCTCAAGTGTCAATTCGTGCTGGAATCGCTGGCTGGATTGATCAAGGGCTGCAAGGCGGGTGGCCGCGAGCGCCGAATCGCTTGGCGCTGGCGGGGTCCTGAGAGTTGGACTGGAGCCGGGCCGCACCCGACAGCGCCAGTTTGGCGGCAAAAAAGGCGGCGCGGACCTGCTGCGCCGGGCGCTGGGCAAGAAGATCCGCACCGAGATAGATGCCCAGCGCAAGATTCTCCTCGATGGCGCGACTGGCCGTGGCGTTCCAGAAGACAAGGCGATCGAAATCTTCGAGTCGATGTCCAAGTTCGCCGACTACGGCTTCAACAAGTGCCACTCTGCGCGTTACGCCATAATTCCCTACCAGATGGCCTGGATAAAGCAGAACCACCCGGTCGAGTTCCTGGCTGCCTCCATGTCGCTGGCCATCAGCAACACCGACAAGCTGGCCGCCCTGCGCCAGGAAGCGGAGCGGCTCGGCGTGCGCGTGCTGCCGCCTGGGCGACACGCAGGACGTGAAGATCGAGCTGCCCGGCGGCTTCAACGTGACGTCGCGGCTGGTGCAGGCGCTCAAGCTGGTGCCAGGGGTGGAGCGGGTGGAAGAGGTTTGAGGGCGCTTGCAGCGCGATTTAGTCAAGGATGATTGACTAGCCTGGAGCATTATCCGGAGTTATGTAGCATATGCCGCTACACGTACAATGCTTCCATTATCTCGGCCTTTTGGCCTGTCATGTAAGGCACGACCACATTTCTCTTGGCTGCTTGTGACACCACAAAGATAGACATTGTAGCAGCTAAAATTTGGTAATTATATACCTGTGTGACCTAGTAGATTAGTCTGCTATCTGGACGCAAAACTCAGCGCGCGGCCAGATTGCGACAGCTTGCTGATCATGCCAAATCGGTTGACGGCCGCTAGGGTCTGTGACTGAACTTTGCGGCGCGCAGGTTGATGACTGCTGCGGCGAGC
>CAXTTH010000243.1:0-3975 GCA_964247035.1 uncultured Acetobacteraceae bacterium | reverse complement strand
ACCTCACCGTGACCGCCGCCGCGCCCGACCGGCTGACCGGCGCCGTCACCCCCGTGGCGGGCAAGGCCGAGCTGCACCTCAGCAGCATGGCGGACGGCATGATGGAGATGCGGCCCGTGACGGACCTTCCCGTGGCGCCCGGCGCGCCTCTGCGCCTGGAGCCGGGCGGCTACCATCTGATGCTGGTCCACCTGAAGCAGCCGCTGCACCCGGGCGACCACTTCCCGGTGACGCTGACCTTCGAGCACGCCGGCGAGGTGACCGCGCAGGCCGTGGTGGGCAGCGTGGGCGCTGCCGCCCCGCCCGAGGACGTGCCGGGGGAATAGGCCCGGCAGCGCGGGAAGCGGGCGATGGCAGCGAGGCGGCAATCCAAGGCGATGGGCGTGATCCGCGTCGCCAGCGGCAATTTCCTGGAGCAGTACGACTTCTTCGTCTTCGCCTACTTCGCCACCGCCATCGGCCGCACGTTCTTCCCCGCCGCCGACTCCGCCCATGGCCACTACCTCTCGCTGATGGCGTCGCTGATGACGTTCGCCGCCGCCTTCCTGGCGCGGCCGGTGGGGGCCATCGTACTCGGCGCATACATCGACGCGCATGGCCGCCGGGCCGGGCTGCTGCTGACGCTGGCGCTGATGGCGGTGGGCACGGCGACGGTGGCGCTGGTGCCGGGCTACGCCAGCATCGGCCTGGCGGCACCGCTGCTGGTGGTGGCGGGCCGGCTGGTGCAGGGCTTCTCCGCCGGGGTCGAGCTGGGCGGGGTGTCGGTCTACCTGTCCGAAATCGCGACGCCGGGCCGCAAGGGGTTCTACGTGTCCTGGCAGTCCGGCAGCCAGCAGGTGGCGGTGATCGTGGCCGCCCTGCTCGGCGTGGCGCTAAACGCGACGCTCGGCGACGCCCGCATGCAGGGTTGGGGCTGGCGCATCCCCATGGTGATCGGCTGCTGCATCATCCCGTTCCTGTTCCTCGTCCGCCGTTCGCTGGAGGAGACGGAGGCGTTCCTCGCCCGCAAGCAGCGGCTGGGCGCTGGGCAAATCCTGCGGTCCATGCTGGGCGAATGGCGCATGGTCGGGCTGGGCATGATGATGGTCGTGATGACCACGGTGTCGTTCTACCTCATCACCGCCTACACGCCGACCTTCGGGCGGGAGCAGCTGCACCTGGGCGCCACCGCCGTGCTGCTGGTGACGGTGTGCGTAGGCCTGTCAAACCTGCTGTGGCTGCCGCTCAGCGGCGCGTTGTCGGACCGGATCGGCCGGCGTCCGCTGCTGATCGTCACCACGCTGGGGGCGATGCTCACCGCCTACCCGCTGCTGTCCTGGCTGGTGGCCAACCCGTCCTTCGGCCACCTGCTAGCTGCGGAGCTTTGGCTCAGCCTCATCTACGGCTGCTACAATGGCGCCATGGTGGTGTACCTGACCGAGATCATGCCCGAGGCGGTGCGGACCGCCGGGTTCTCGCTGGCCTACAGCCTGGCGGCCATGGTGGGCGGGCTCACCCCCGCGATTTGCGAGGCGCTGATCCACGCTTCCGGGGACCGCGCGATGCCGGGCGCCTGGATGTCGTTCGCGGCAGCGGTTGGGCTGGGGGCGGTGCTGCTGATCGGGCGGCGGGCGCACGCCGCCTGAGCGGATCGGCCCCGGTCAGGCGCGATGCCGGCGGTGCCGCGCGTGGCGCCGGTAGCTGACCCGGCGGAACGACGGCTCGCCGGCATCGGGCGCCTCAGCCACTTCGTCGTAGGAATCCCGCGCGGAGCCGCGCAAGTCCCGCGGCGCGGGGTTCAGGTCGACCAGCGGCGCTGCGGCGCTGGCGGTGACCATGCGGCCGGTGTCGGGCCGGTTGTAGATGAAGCCGAACGTGGGATAGATGCTGCCATAGTCTCCGGAGCGGCCAAGGGCCACGCGCACCGCGCTCCAGTCATTGTAGGGCGAGACGTCCACCACGGAGATCGCCCGGCTGATGCCGCCGCGCATGTTCCAGTTGGCGTGGTCAATCTCGATCTCGCGTGCGCTGACCACTTGGCTCACGACCGCCACATGACCGAGCCGCATGGCCCCGTTGGAGCGGAAGTTGAGCACGCTGCCGGACTCCGGCCTCGCGCCGCGCTGGTAGACGCCGGCCGCGTTGTCCCACCAGGCATCGGCGTTGCCGGACAGCTCGATGCCGCTGTCTGACCGGGCGAAGGCGACGCATTGCAGGCCGCTGCTGTGGCCGTAGCTGACTGCGGGCGCTGCGTCGGCATAGGCCCAGGCACGGCCGCGGCTTGCATGGCGTCCGAAGCGGCCGATCTCGCGTTCGGCGAAGTACTGGCCCGTCTCGTGGCGGCTGGCGGCGAACGAGATCGGCATGCCATGCCAGAAGCTGAACGCCCCGCCCTTGAACGTCCCGTCCCGGACCGTCTCATGCGACCTTGGCGAGCCATGCGACGCGTGATGGATGCGGGCCTGCGCAGTTCCGGCGCCGAGCAGGCAGGCGCCCATGGCAACGAACTTCAGGCGGCCGGCCCAGGTCATAACGCTTTCCTCACGACTTCACCGTATCGTGAGCAAGGCGTTACCAATGCCCTCCCGCATCTGACAAGCCAAGTAGGTTAGATTGTTGCTGCTTTGTGAGCGATCTGACAAATCGGCCAGCCGTCGTTAACCATTTCTACGACTGCAATCCTATTCGCGTCGCTGTAATGGCTTGAACCCTTACTTGCAGGCCGTAATCATGACTTCGGCGAGCTGGCGGGGGTCAGCCATCTTGGCTTCGGTGCAGGCGCGGGCCGGAGCGCCGCCCTCGGGCAGCCAGGCGGACCAAAGCGCATCCACCGCGTCACGGTCGCGGATGTCCTGCAACCAGATTTGCGCCTGCAGCAGCCTGGTCTTGTCGGTGCCGTGCGCTTCCAGCAGGGCGTCGATCTCATCCAGCACCTGACGCATCTGGCCGGTCACGTCCTGGGACAGGTCCGCGGCGGCGAGCCCGGCCAGGAACACGAAGTTATGGTACTCCACGGCCTTGGCCAAAACCTTGCCGGCGCCGCTGCGGATGATCTTGCTCATGCCAGATGTCCTGATGCTGGAAGGCGGGTTCTAGGCAGCCGATCGGCGGCGGACAAGCGCGTCAGTAAGGCACGATCTTGCTGCCGAGGCCCGGAAGCGGCTGGGTGGAGGTCGCTGGCTGGTCAGGGTTTTGCGGTATCTTGGACGAGGCGAGGCAATCCGAGAGCTGGGTGTCGTAGGCGTAGGTGGAGGGCAGGCCGCGCGACGTGTCGCCGGCGACGAAGGACCTGGAGAACGGCGAGTCCTTCTCGTCGCGCTCGGACAGCAGGTAGCGGTTCTGCCGGTTGAACGACGAATCGGCGCTGGCCCGGCAGGACTTCAGGATCGCCGAGCTGGTCCGGCTGCTGGAGCTCTGCGGCCCGGCGCACCCGGCCACCGCGGCCAGGACGATCAGGGCAGGGAAGGCGGCATGGCGAGACCTGGCGTGGCGAGGCATGGGCGCAGCTCCGGTTGACCGGCCCACAGATGGGCCGAACCGCCTGCGCTGTCACCCAGCCAGCAGGGCCAGGCTTTCCACCGTGTCGAAATCCCGCAGCACCGTGTCGTCTAGCGGCACTTCGGCCACCGCGTCGGCGTGCTGGCGCAGCAGGCCGCGCGCGCCGCGGTCCCCGGTCAGCGCCATCATGGCGGGGAAATGGCGGCGGTCCCACAGCACGGGGTTGCCCAGCTCCCCGGCATGGCTCGGCGCCACGATGGTGCGGCCCCCGTCCGGGTCGTAGGCGTCCAGCAGCCGGTCGATGGAGGCGGCGGACACCAGCGGCATGTCCCCCAGCACCACCAGGGCCGCCGGGACCGTGGCGGGCAGGGCGGCGAGCCCGGCGCGCAGGCTGGCCGACAGCCCCTCCGCGTAGTCCGGCGCAGCGACGAATGCCACGGGGCGGCCGGCCAGGGCGGCGCGGATGTCCGGCGCGCGGTGCCCCGTCACCACCAGCAC
>CAXTTH010000242.1:0-3977 GCA_964247035.1 uncultured Acetobacteraceae bacterium | reverse complement strand
CTGCCAGGCGGCCTGCGCATTACCTTCGGCGCCGGCAAGGCGGACCTCAACGCGAAGACCGACGCCGCCTTGCGTGCCCTGGCCCGGACGGTGAAGGACGACCCGAACGCCGACCTGAACGTGTATGCCTACGCCCAAGGCACGCCGGATGACCCTTCCACGCCCCGCCGCCTGTCCTTGTCGCGGGCGCTGGCGGCGCGGGCGGTGCTGATCAGCGAGGGCATCGCTTCCACCCGCATCTATCCGAGGGCGCTGGGCGCTGGGTCCTCCGCCGGGCCGCCGGACCGCGTGGACGTGACGCAAGCCGGCATCTCCCCCGCCCCGCAGCCCTGAGATGACCCGGCCCGCCAACTATCTCGGCCGCATGGTGCTGTTCCTGATGGCGGTCATCGCCGTGGCGGCGGCGCTGTCCGGGGCGTTGCTGGTGGCGTTCGGCAGCAACCCGCTGCTGAACTCGCTGATCCTGGTGGTACTGCTGATCGGCGTCGCCTGGAACCTGGGCCAGGTGCTGCGGCTGACCCCGGAGGTGCGCTGGATCGAGACGTTCCAGCAATCCCGCACCCGCCTGGCCGGCCTGCCGCCGCCCGTCCTGCTGGCGCCCATGGCGGCCATGCTGGCGTCCCGCTCCTCCGAAGGGCGGCAGGGCGGCAGCGCCGAGCGGTTCACCATCTCCGCCCCAGCCATGCGTTCCCTGCTCGACAGCCTGTCCAGCCGGCTGGACGAGAGCCGCGAGCTGTCGCGCTACATGACGGGGCTGCTGATCTTCCTCGGCCTGCTCGGCACCTTCTGGGGCCTGCTGCTGACCGTAGGCGCGGTGGCCGGCGTCATCAACGGCATGTCGGTCGGCGCCGGCGACGTGAACGTGCTGTTCGACCAGTTGAAAAGCGGCCTGTCCCGGCCGTTGCAGGGCATGAGCACGGCGTTCTCCTCCTCCATGTTCGGCCTGTCCGGCGCGCTGGTGCTGGGTTTCCTCGACCTCACCGCAGGCCAGGCGCAGAACCGCTTCTTCAACGAGCTGGAGGAATGGCTGGCCGGGCTGACCCGGCTCTCCTCCGGCGTGCTGGGCGGGGAAGGCGAGGCGTCCGTCCCCGTCTACGTGCAGGCGCTGCTGGAGCAGACGGCGGAGAACATGGAGAACTTGCAGCGTATCCTGGTGCGCGGCGAGGACGGCCGGGTGCAAGCCAACGGCGCCATCGTGCTGCTCACCGAGCGCATCGGCCAGTTGTCGGACACCATGCGCAGCAACCAGCAACTGATGCTGCGCATCGCCGAGGCGCAGGCCTCGCTCGGCCCGGCCTTGCAGCGGCTGGGCGACCGGGGCGGTGGCGACGAGGCGGCCCGCAATCACCTGCGCAACATCGAAGGCGCGCTGGGCCGCTTGGTCGGCGAGCTGGAGCGCGGCCGTTCCCAGAGCACGTCCGAGCTGCGCAACGACATCCGCGTGCTGACCCGCACCATCGCCGGCGTGGCGGGGCAGCCGCACGCATGAGCCGGCGGCGGCGCTCTGGCGGCAGCGAGGCGCTCAACCCCTGGCCCGGCTACGTGGACGCGCTGTCCACGTTGCTGATGGTCATCATCTTCGTGCTGCTGGTGTTCGTGCTGGCGCAGGCCTTCCTCTCCGTCGCCATCACCGGCAAGGACCGCGCCCTTGAGCAACTGAACCACCACGTGGCGGAGCTGACGGACATGCTCTCCCTGGAGCGCAGCCGCAGCACGGCGCTGAACGCCCGGCTCACGGATGCGGCGGCGCAATTGGCGTCAGGCAAGGCCGCGCTGGAGCAGCAGGCTCGCACGGCCGCCGCGAGAGCCGCCTCCGACAACCAGGCCCGCATCGCCGTGGCGGCGCAGCTTGACGACGAGAGGAAGCTGGCGGACTCGGCCCAGTCGCAGCTCGCGCTGATGAACCGCCAACTGGCCGAGCTGCGCGACCAGATGGCGCAGCTCTCCGCCGCGCTGAACCTGTCCGAGCAGGCGGACAAAGCCAAGGACGTGCAGATCGCCAATCTCGGCTCCCGGCTCAACGCGGCGCTTGCGTCCAAGGTGGAGGAGCTGCAGCGCTACCGCAGCGAGTTCTTCGGCCGGCTGCGCGAGGTGCTGGCCAACCGGCCCGGCGTGCAGGTCGTGGGCGACCGGTTCGTGTTCCAGTCCGAGGTGCTGTTCCCCGCTGGCAACGCCGAGCTGAGCCCGGCCGGGCAGGACGAGATGCACGCCCTGGCCGGCACCCTCAAGGATGTGGCGGCGGATATCCCGCCCGGCCTGTCCTGGATCCTGCGCGTTGACGGCCATGCAGACCGGCTGCCAGTCACGCGCGGCACGTTCCCTTCCAACTGGGAGCTGTCGTCGCAGCGGGCGATCAACGTGGTCAAGCTGCTGATCGAGCAGGGCGTGCCGGCGAGCCACCTGGCCGCCACCGGATTCGCCGACTTCCAGCCGGTGGACGGGGCGGACACCCCCGACGCCTATGCCAAGAACCGGCGGATCGAGTTGCGGCTGACCGACCGCTGATCCCCGTGCAATGTCGCGCGATTTGGCGCATGATGCGCTGCAACCCTATGAGGCAGCGCAGTGCCTGCACCCACTTACCTGACCCGGACCGCTTGCATGGCCGCCCTGGCGTGTCTCGCAGCAGGGCCGGCGCTGGCGGACCAGCTCGCCTTGCAAGTAGGCCGCATCGGCGAGGTCACGGCCATGGAGGCGGGACCCAAGGAACCGCCGCTCCCTGGCAACCTTGCCGGCTCCGCCTCGGTGTTCGACCCTAAGTTCCTCAAGTTGGGCCCGGACATCGACGGCACGTTCTGCCGCCAGTTCGGGATGGAGTTCAAGGCTGCCAACTTGCGCCCTGGCGATGTGGCGCCCGTGATGGTGCAGCTTGAGCACCCGCTATGGACCTTGCCGAACGGCCAGAGCGGCACGACCGAGATCAACATGAGCAGCGCGAGTGCGGACAGGTGGAGCTACACCGGCTACACGCTGGAAGAGCCATGGTCCCTGGTGCCAGGCACCTGGACGTTCACTGTCACCCAAGGGCCGCGCATCCTTGCGCGGGCCAGCTTCAACGTGACGGTGGAGCCGGATCAACACCTGCCGCTGGCCGGGTGCGACGCACCGACGTCGTAAGGCGAGTCGGAAGAGGGAGCCCCACCAATCGACAGGGCGCCCTGGATGCTAGAAGCCTTCGCGCTCCAGGCGCTTGCGCTCCATCTTGCGCGCGCGGCGCACGGCCTCGGCCGCCTCGCGCGCGCGGCGCTCCGACGGCTTCTCGAAGTGGCGACGAAGCTTCATCTCGCGGAAGATGCCTTCGCGCTGCATCTTCTTCTTCAGGGCCTTCAAAGCCTGATCGACGTTGTTGTCTCGGACCAGAACCTGCACTCGACGCCTACTCCTGCCGCGACGCCCGGATGCGGGCGTGATAAATGGGTTCGGCGGGCTGCATGCCCGCGGAGGCCGTCGCTATACCATGGGCGCGGCGTCTCGCCAAAGCCTTTCGCAACACCAGGTCCGGTCCGCCATGTCCATCCTCAAGATCGCCCGCGTGGGCCACCCCGTCTTGCTTCGCAGCGCCGAGCTGGTGGCTGACCCGGGCGCGCCCGTCATCCGCCAGTTGGTGGCGGACATGATGGAGACCATGGAGGACGCATCCGCCGTCGGGCTCGCTGCCCCGCAGGTCCATGTTCCGTTGCGGCTGTTCGTGTTCCGCGTGCCGGCCGCCCGCGCCGCGGATGGCGTGCCCGTGGCCAACTCGGTGCTCATCAACCCGATGGTCGAACCGGTGGACGAGGAGCGGGTGCTGGGGTGGGAGGGGTGCCTGTCCATCCCCGGCATGCGGGCCGGCGTGCCGCGCTGGGCCCGGGTGCGCTACGCCGGCCTGGACTGCGACGGCAACCCGGTGAACGGTGAAGCCGCCGGGTTCCACGCCGCCGTCATCCAGCACGAGGACGACCACCTCCGCGGGCTCGTCTTCCTCGACCGGCTCGAGA
>CAXTTH010000241.1:0-3992 GCA_964247035.1 uncultured Acetobacteraceae bacterium | reverse complement strand
GGTACACCAAGCGCGCCCTGCTGGCCGGGGTGTATGGCTTGACCCTGCTCTACTGGGTGCGCGACGACAGCGAGGCCGACGCCGCCACGCTCGCCTTCCTGGACCGGCGGCTGAGTGGGATCGGGCGCATCGGCCGGTTGCGCCGCCGGCTCAGCCGCTCAGCCTAGGCGCAGTCCGTGCCCCGGGTCACGGTCATCCACGAGACGGAATACCACTACGTTCAGCCGGTGCGCCTGCTCGGCCACCGGCTGATGATCCGTCCGCGCGACAGCCACGACCTTCGCCTGCTGGAAACCAAGCTCTCCGTCTCGCCCCCGGCCCGGCACACGCGCTGGGCGCACGACGTGTTCAACAACTCGGTCTGCTTCCTGGCCTTCCCGGACAGCCAGTTGACCGATCAGCTCACGGTCGTCTCGACGCTGCATCTGCACCATTATCCCACCCGCGCCGAGCTTCCGCTCGATCCGCGCGCCGAAAGCTTCCCGTTCACCTACAGCTCTGCCGAGATGCCCGATCTCGCCCGTTCCATCGAGCGCCACTACGCCGACCCCGACAGCCGGGTGGACGAGTGGGCACGCCGCTTCCTCATGGCTGGCGCCCCTACCGGCACCCTGGCGATGCTGACCGCGATGACGCAGGCGATCCGGGCCGAGTTCCGCTACGAGGCCCGCCAGGCGGAAGGCACCAACGACCCGGTGCTGACGCTCGCCACCGGCGCCGGCGCATGCCGGGACCTGACGCTGCTGATGATGGAGGCGGTCCGCTCGCTGGGCCTCGCCGCCCGGTTCGTCAGCGGATACCTGTATGACGAGCGGCTGATGCCCGGCGCATCCTCCATGGTGGGCGGCGGCGCGACCCACGCCTGGGTGGAGGTGTACCTGCCCGGCGCGGGCTGGGTGGAGTTCGATCCCACCAACGGCTCGGTCGCGGGCCGCAACCTGATCCGGGTCAGCGTGGCCCGCACGCCGCAGCAGGCGGTGCCGGTCGCAGGCAGCTTCATTGGGCCGCCGGGCGCGTTCGGCAGCATGAGGGTGGGCGTGCAGGTGGCCGTCGGTTGAGCCACGTCCTCTTGAGTTGAGCAGATCGGTCGCCCAAGTCTTTCGCGCGGCACGTTGCCTGATGAGGAACGTGAAAGCCTGATCTTGTCGCCTGCTCGAAAGGGACATCCATGAACATCGAGAAATTCACCGAACGCGCCCGCGGCTTCCTGCAAGCCGCCCAGACCATCGCCGTGCGGGACTTCCACCAGCGCCTCACCCCCGAACACCTGCTCAAGGCGCTCCTTGACGACGAGGAAGGTGCAGCTTCCGGCCTGCTGCGCGCCGCAGGCGCTGACCCGAAGGCGGCGCAGGTCGCGGTCGATGCCGAAGTGGCCCGCAACCCCCGCGTCCAGGGCGGCGGCGCAGGCCAGCCGCAAGCCACCCCCGAGCTGGTTCGCCTGCTGGACGCCGCCGAGCGCGCCGCCGCCAAGGCCGATGATGAGTACGTGGCGCAGGACCGGCTGCTGCTCGCCTTGGCGGCCTCTGACGGACCCGGCGCACGCGCGCTGCGCCAGGCCGGCGCCACGCCGCAGGCCCTGGACAAGGCGGTGTCCGACATCCGCAAGGGCCGTAAGGTGACCAGCGCCAACGCGGAGCAGAACTTCGACGCCCTGAACAAGTACGCCCGCGACGTCACTGCCATCGCCCGGGACGGCAAGCTCGACCCGGTGATCGGCCGCGACGAGGAAATCCGCCGCGCCATCCAGGTGCTCGCCCGCCGCACCAAGAACAACCCCGTGCTGATCGGCGAGCCCGGCGTCGGCAAGACCGCCATCGTCGAGGGCCTCGCCCTGCGCATCGTCAACGGCGACGTGCCGGAATCGCTGCGCAACAAGCGGGTTATGGCGCTCGACCTCGGCGCGCTGGTGGCCGGCGCCAAATATCGCGGCGAGTTCGAGGAACGCCTCAAGGCCGTGCTCAAGGAGATCGAATCCGCCAACGGCGAGGTGATCCTGTTCATCGACGAGATGCATACCTTGGTCGGCGCCGGCAAGGCAGACGGCGCGATGGACGCCTCCAACCTGCTGAAGCCGGAGCTGGCCCGCGGCGCGCTGCACTGCATCGGCGCCACCACGCTCGACGAGTACCGCAAGCACGTCGAGAAGGATGCGGCCCTCGCCCGGCGGTTCCAGCCGGTGTTCGTGGGCGAGCCGTCCGTGGAGGACACGATTAGCATCCTGCGCGGCATCAAGGAGAAGTACGAGCTGCACCATGGCGTCCGCATCACGGATGGCGCGCTGGTGGCGGCGGCCACGCTGTCCAGCCGATACATCGCCGACCGCTTCCTGCCGGACAAGGCGATCGACCTGATGGACGAGGCGGCCAGCCGGCTGCGGATGCAGGTGGACAGCAAGCCGGAGGCGCTGGACGAGCTGGACCGCCGGCTGCTGCAGCTCAAGATCGAGCGCGAGGCCCTCAAGCGCGAGGAGGACGCCGCGTCCCGCGAGCGGCTGGAGAAGCTGCAGCACGAGCTGGCCGAGCTTGAGGAGCGGTCGGACGCGATGACGGCCGCCTGGCATGCCGAGAAGGACCAGCTCGCCGGGTCGCAGAAGCTGAAGGAGCAGTTGGATGCGGCGCGCAGCGAGGTGGAGGTGGCGCAGCGCCGGGGCGACCTGGGCCGGGCGTCCGAGCTGATGTACGGCGTGATCCCGCAACTGGAGCAGCAGATCGCCGCTGGCCAGTCGGGCGGGCAATTGGTGAACGAGGCGGTAACGGAGGACCAGATCGCCGGCGTGGTCAGCCGCTGGACCGGCGTGCCGGTGGACCGGATGCTGGAAGGCGAGCGCTCCAAGCTGCTGCGCATGGAGGATGAGCTGCGCCGCCGGGTGGTGGGCCAGGAGGACGCGCTCAAGGCGGTGGCCTATGCCGTGCGTCGGGCGCGGGCCGGCTTGCAGGACCCGAACCGGCCGATCGGCTCGTTCCTGTTCCTGGGTCCCACCGGGGTGGGCAAGACGGAGCTGACCAAGGCGCTGGCGTCGTTCCTGTTCGACGACGACCGGGCGATGGTGCGGATCGACATGAGCGAGTTCATGGAGAAGCACTCGGTCAGCCGGCTGATCGGCGCGCCGCCGGGCTACGTGGGCTACGACGAGGGCGGCGTGCTGACCGAGGCGGTGCGGCGGCGGCCGTATCAGGTCATCCTGTTCGACGAGGTGGAGAAGGCGCACGAGGACGTCTTCAACGTGCTGCTGCAGGTGCTCGACGATGGCCGGCTGACGGACGGGCAGGGGCGGACGGTCGATTTCCGCAACACCATCATCGTGCTGACCTCCAACCTGGGCAGTGACCTGCTGGCAGCCCAGCCGGAGGGCGACACCACGGCGCTGGTGCAGGCGCAGGTGATGCGGGTGGTGCGCGAGCATTTCCGGCCCGAGTTCCTCAACCGGCTGGACGAGATCGTGCAGTTCCATCGCCTGGCGCGCACGGACATGGCGGCGATCGTGCGCATCCAGTTGGGGCGCTTGCAGGCGTTGCTGGCCGATCGGCACATCACCTTGGACTTGGACGAGCGGGCGACGGGCTGGCTGGGCGAGGCAGGCTATGACCCGGTGTATGGTGCCCGCCCGCTGAAGCGGGTGATCCAGCGCACCTTGCAGAACCCGTTGGCTGGCTTGCTGCTGGAAGGCACGATCCATGATGGCGAGGTTGTGCATGTCAGCGCGGACCGGGATGGCTTGGTGATCAACGGCCGCCTGGCCGAGGCGGCTTGACGAATCGGCCCATCCCTTGCCGAGGGATGGGCCGTTTGCATGGCTTCGGCTGGCAACCCGCGTCTTTGCATGGCTGATCATCAGGCAGGGAGAGAAAACACCCTGTCATCGCGTTGACACGGTTCGCCCTCCCCACTAGGTAACTGCTCACCGGACGCGCTGGACGACAGCGTATCTGCCGACTTTTGTTCCTTGAAAATTGCATCTGATGTTGGAAGGGATATGTTGGCGGCGTCCTTTT
>CAXTTH010000240.1:1788-4000 GCA_964247035.1 uncultured Acetobacteraceae bacterium | reverse complement strand
GCCGGGTTCGCCGCCTGGGCCAGCGCTCCGGGCGGGCACAGAAGGGCAGCCAGGGCCAGCATCATCAGCAGTCGCATGGCGCGGTACGCCATGCCGCGGCCCGCGCTGTCAACCAGGCGGGGCCCAGGCGAGGCCCAGGGTGCACAAACCGGCCCGGGCCACCATTTCAGCGGCATGAAAACGGTTCTGATCGTGCTGGTCGTGTTCATGATGCTGGGGACGCTGGGCGTGCTGGTCGCCGGGCTGGTGGGGCTGGTGCGCGGCGGCGGCGACCCGATGCGGTCCAACCGGCTGATGCGCTGGCGGGTCCTGCTGCAAGCCGGCACGCTGCTGCTGTTCATGCTGCTGCTGCACCTGATGCGGTCATGACCCCGCCCCCCTTCCATCGCCGCCGTTCACGCTTTTGTGCGATGGCATGGCGGGCGGGCGCGGCACTGGCGGCGCATCCGCCATCCGCGCTACCAACGCTTCCGGAAACAATGGGCTGCTCATGAAAATCCTCGTCCCAGTCAAGCGGGTGGTCGATTACAACGTCAAAGTCCGCGTGAAGGCGGACGGCACCGGCGTCGAGACATCTGGCGTGAAGATGTCGATGAACCCGTTCGACGAGATCGCCGTCGAGGAGGCGGTGCGGCTGAAGGAGAAGGGCGTGGCCACGGAGGTCATCGCCGTCTCGATGGGGCTGCCGGCGTGCGCCGAAACCATCCGCACCGCGTTGGCCATGGGCGCCGACCGCGGCATCCTGGTGGAAACGGAGGTGGAGCTGCAGCCGCTCGCGGTCGCCAAGATGCTCAAGGCGCTGGTGGCCAAGGAGCAGCCCCGCCTCGTGGTGATGGGCAAGCAGGCCATCGACGACGACATGAACGCGACCGGGCAGATGCTGGCGGCCCTGCTGGGATGGCCGCAGGGCACCTTCGCCTCCAAGCTGGACGTGGCCGGCGATTCGCTGACGGTGGTGCGCGAGGTCGATGGCGGGCTGGAGACGCTGGCGCTGACCCTGCCTGCCATCATCACGGTTGACCTGCGGCTGAACGAGCCGCGCTACGCATCGCTGCCGAACATCATGAAGGCGCGCAAGAAGCCGGTCGAGACCATCAAGCCCGACGCGCTCGGGGTGGACCCGGCGCCGCGCCTGCGCCTGGTCAGCGTCGCGGAGCCGGCCAAGCGCCAGGCCGGCAAGAAGGTCGGCTCGGTCGCGGAGCTGGTGGCCAAACTCAGAACCGAATCCAAGGTGATCTAGATGACATCCCTCGTCCTGCTCGACTTCGACGGCTCGACCATCAAGCAGCCGTCCCGCAGCGCGGTGGCCGCCGCCCGCAAGCTGGGCGAGGTGCATGTGCTGGTGGCGGGGCACGGCGTGGACGCCGCGGTCCAGGCAGCCGCCAAGCTGGACGGCGTCGCCAAGGTCCACAAGGCCGACCATCCGGCCTACGCCCATGCCCTGGCCGAGCCGCTGGCCGAGCTGCTGGTCTCCATGGCCGCGCACCATGACCACCTGCTCGCCGCCTCCACCGCGGTCGGCAAGAACGTCATGCCCCGGGTGGCGGCGATGCTGGACGTGCAGCCGATCAGCGACATCGCCGACGTGATCGACGCCGACACCTTCGTGCGGCCGATCTACGCCGGCAACGCGATGGCCACGGTGCGGTCCTCCGACGCCAAGAAGGTGCTGACGGTGCGGGCCGCCTCGTTCGACCCGGTGGCGGCGGAAGGCGGCAACGCCAGCATCGAGGATGTGGCGGCCACGAGCGAGCAGGCGCAGTCGAAGTTCGTCTCGGCCGAGCTGTCCAAGTCCGAGCGGCCCGAGCTGACCGCCGCCCGCATCGTGGTGTCCGGCGGGCGCGGCATGCAGAACGGCGACAACTTCCAGCTGCTGAACCCGATTGCCGACAAGCTGGGCGCCGCCGTGGGCGCGTCGCGCGCCGCAGTGGATGCTGGCTACGTGCCGAACGACTACCAGGTGGGACAGACCGGCAAGATCGTGGCGCCGGATCTCTACATGGCGATCGGCATCTCCGGCGCGATCCAGCACCTGGCCGGCATGAAGGACAGCAAGGTCATCGTCGCCATCAACAAGGACGAGGACGCGCCGATCTTCCAGGTCGCGGATTACGGCTTGGTCGCCGACCTGTTCACCGCGCTGCCGGAGCTGAACGCGGAGCTGAGCCGGGCCTGACAACTTCGGCGTCGCGTGCCGGCATGGGCGTTATGC
>CAXTTH010000240.1:0-1778 GCA_964247035.1 uncultured Acetobacteraceae bacterium | reverse complement strand
GGGGGCCCCCCCCCCCCCCCCCCGGGGGGGGGGGGGGGGGGGGGGGGGGCGCCCCCCCCCCCCCCCCCCCGCCCCCGCACGTAGCCGGTCGCCAGGCAGTATTGCATCAGCCGGGCCAGGAACGCCTCGTCGGTGGGGGGGCAAACACGGCCGTTCAAGGCCCGCAGGTTGTCGTCCTGGAAATGCGGGTCGCGTTGCAGGTAAGCGGCGTACAGCTGCGTCACCTGCCCGTTCAGCCGCCGTTCGCCATGGGTCAGCAGCGCCGGGTCATAGGCGTCCGGCAGCACGAAGCGGGGCGCGTGCAGGCGGCCATCCGCCAGCGCCACGGTGCGCAGGGCGGTGACGGGCACGGGAGCGCCGGACACCAGGTGGAAGGTCCGGCCGGCCGCCTCGGGCATCCGCTCGGCGATGTCGGTCAGCCCGCCGATCACGTGGTCGATCGGCACCATGTCCAGGCTTGCGCCGGGGCTGGCGGGAAGGGTCTGGATCAGGCCGTCCGCCACCAGCTTGATCAGGCCGTAGATGTTGCCGAAGCTGCCGATCCGGCCTGTGCGGGACTCCCCGACCACGATGGACGGCCGCGCCACCGCGACCGTCCGGCTTGCGGCGGCGGCGCGCACCAGGCTCTCGGCCGCGGCCTTGCTCGCCTCGTAGCCGTTGGTGAAGGACTGCCCGACATCGAGCTCTGCCTCGGTGATCGGGCCGTCCCGCCCGCCGCAGACGTAGGCAGTGCTCACGTACAGCACGGGGATGCCGGCGTCGCCGCAGGCCAGGACATTGGCCGTGCCGCCGACGTTCACCGCCTGGTAGTCGCCCGGCTCGCAATCGAACCCGGTGAGCGCCGCGCAGTGCAGGATGAGGTCGAGCGGCGGCAAGGCCATGGCCAGGCCCAGCCCGGGCTGGCGCACGTCGCCATGCAGGGTGGCGACGCTGCCCGGGCGCAACGCACGGCCGTCCCAGGGGGATGCCGCGACCGGCCGGCCATCGTTGCGCAGCAGGGTGGCGCTGCGGTGCAGCAAAGCCAGGATGGCATGGCCGCGCTCGGCAAGATGACCGGCTGCTTCCCGGCCGATCAGCCCGCCGGCGCCCGTGACGAGGATGCGCAGGGGGCGGCTGGCCAGCACGCTCGTGCGGCGCTCAGCTATGCATGCGGCTGATGTCCAGCAGCACGTCCGCCTCCAGCTCCTTCTGGTCCAGGCGGTGCTTGATCAGGTCGCCCAGCGTGACCATCCCCGCCAGCCCGCCCGGGCCGACGATCGGCAGGTGGCGGATGCGCTGCCCTACCATCATGGACAGGGCATGGTCCGTCGTGTCGCCCGGGGCGCCGGTGACGACGGGGCTGCTCATCAGCTCGCGCACCGCATGGCCGTAGACGGCTACGCCGCTCCTGGCCAGGCTGTTGACCAAATCCCGCTCGGAGAACACGCCGGCTGGCTTGCCGTGCTCCTCCACCACCAGGGCGCCGATGCGGTGCGCGGCCAGGCGTTCGACGGCTTCCTTGACGGTTTGCTCCGGGCGGATGGTGAACACCTCATGGCCCTTGGTCTGCAGCACGTCCGAGATCAGCATGGGATTGTCCTACCAGAACACGTGTCGAAGCATGAAGCCCAGGCCGGCCATCCGGTTCCGGGCGGCGGCTACGGCTTGCGCCGGGGCGCTTGAGGCCGCTCGAACAGGACGACGCCTTCCACCGCTGCCGACCACAGGAACTGGTCGACCGGGGCGGCGGCCCTGGCGGCATAGCCGGCGGCGCGCAGGAGCTGGGCGTCCCGCGCCAG
>CAXTTH010000239.1:0-4000 GCA_964247035.1 uncultured Acetobacteraceae bacterium | reverse complement strand
CGCCGAAGCCGCCCGCACCATCCGCGCCCGCGGCGAGCCGCTGCTGGCCGCCATGGATCAATCCGACCTCGACCGCATCGACGCCATCGAGGCCGAGACCCGGCACGACGTGATCGCCTTCCTCACCTGGCTCGCCGACGGCATCGGCGCCGACAGCCGCTTCGTCCACCAGGGCATGACCAGCAGCGACGTGCTGGACACCTGCCTCTCCCTCCAGCTCACCCAAGCCGCCGACCTGCTGCTCGCCGGGCTGGACAGGGTGCTGGCCGCGCTCAAGCGCCGGGCGTTCGAGCACAAGGCGACCCCCACCATCGGCCGCAGCCACGGCATCCATGCCGAGCCGACCTCGTTCGGCCTCAAGCTTGCCGGGCACTACGCCGAGTTCGCGCGCAACCGGGCGCGGCTGCTGGCGGCGCGCGCCGAGGTGGCGGTGTGCGCCATCTCCGGCCCCGTCGGCACCTTCGCCCACCTGGACCCGGCGGTGGAGGAGCACGTGGCCCGTGCCCTCGGCCTGGCGGTGGAGCCGGTCTCGACCCAGGTGATCGCGCGGGACCGCCACGCGCAGTTCTTCTGCACCCTGGCCGTGATCGCCAGCGGGGTGGAGCGGCTGGCCATCGAGGTGCGCCACCTGCAACGCTCGGAGGTGCGGGAGGCGGAGGAGTTCTTCCACGCCGGGCAGAAAGGCAGCAGCGCCATGCCGCACAAGCGCAACCCGGTGCTGAGCGAGAACCTCACCGGCCTGGCCCGCCTGGTCCGCGCCGCCGCCGCGCCCGCGCTGGAGAACGTGGCGCTGTGGCACGAGCGCGACATCAGCCACAGCAGCGTGGAGCGCGCCATCGGCCCGGACGCCACCGCCACGCTGGACTTCGCGCTGCACCGCCTGGCCGGCATGATGGAGACGCTGGTGGTGTATCCCGAGCAGATGGCGGCCAACCTCGAAAGCCTGGGCGGCGTGGTGCACAGCGGCGAGGTGCTGCTGGCGCTCACCCGCGCCGGCATGAGCCGCGAGGACTCCTACCGGGTGGTGCAGCGCAACGCGATGGCGACCTGGCAGGCGCTGGGCCGGCCAGGCGGGCACAGCTTCCGCGAGAACCTGCTGGCGGACCCGGAGGTGGCCGGCTGCCTCAACCCCGCCGCCCTGGACGCCGCGATGGACCCGGCCCTGCACCTGCGCGCGGTGGACCACGTGTTCGCCCGCGTGTTTGGCGCGGAGGCGGCGCCGGCCATTCAGCAGGATCATTGAGACCTGCTTGAGCGGGTTTAATCAGCGGCGGCAGGGACTCACTACGGGTCGATCAAAGCCTTGATGCCGGCAACAAGCATGGAGTAAGCTGCTTACATCCCATCCTGCTTGAACACCTGCAGAAGGCCATTATTGGGACCATTTGGCGCGATCGTCTTAAGCTTCTGGGCCGTTGCCTGGTTTGAGGCAGGCGTGGCGCGCCAGCTTGGATGGCTCAGTCCGATTCTCGCGCTGCCTGTTTTGGTTTCAGCCGTGATCACAGCCTGGGCAGTGCGGACCATCCGTAAACCCAGCGTAAGCTACGCGATGGATCATCATGACCGAAAGATCACGCTGCAAGCCACGATCGGCGAGGGAATTGGGATAGTCATCCTCTCCAACATTCTCGCCAATGCTGGATTGATGGACTACATCATTCCCAGCATTGCCTCGATCGTTGGGTTGCACTTCATTTATGTGGCTTATTACATTCCTAGGCCGATCTTCCATCACATAGGGATATTTTTGCTTGTCGGTGCCTTAGTGGGTCTGGCGCTCGGTCCGCAGAAGGGAAACGTGCTGATCGGCATCGGGACGGCCACCCTGTTCTGGGCCATCGCCGCACGCGCCCTTGTCGGCGTAGGACGCACGCGCCGCCGCCAGAGTAGCTAGGCGTGCCTGCCGCGATGGCTATTTCCGCACGTAAGCGCTCCCGTCCGCCGCCGAAATTGGGTGATCCACGTATCTCGCGCCCGCCGGGTGCGCCACCTGGTTGAACTCGGCCGCCAGCTGGTGCAGTGCCGCCCGCATCGCAGCGCCCTGCATCGGCCTGCCATGGCCGCATGCCAGCAGCTCCGGTTCCAGCGCGGCCAGTTGCTCGGCCGACCGGCGGGCGCTCGGCCAATCCTGGGTGTAGTACATCGGCGGCCCGTGCAGCTCGGGCGACTGCGTCGCCACCGAGTAGGCGGACTCCTGCGCCGTGGTGATGACCGCATCGCCCGCGACCAGCACCCGGTCCGCCTCCCGCCAGAACGAGCAGTGCCCCACTGCGTGGCCCGGCGTGTGCAGCCAGCGCCAGCCCGGCATCAGCGGCAGGGAGCCATCCTCCGGCAACGCTCGCAGCCGGGCCGCCACGTTCACCGGGCCGCGTGGGTAGAGCGGGGACAGTGCGGACATGAGGCCGCCGCCGACCGCCGGGTCAGGCGGCGGATAGGCGGCCTGGCCGTTGAGGTAGGGGTGCTCGTGCGGGTGGGCGTACACCGGCGCGTCCCACTGCTCGGCCAGCGTCTCCAGGGAGCCGAAATGGTCGAAGTGCCCGTGCGTCATGATGATGGCGCCGGGGCGCACGCCGGCGCCGAAGCGGGCAGCGGCGGCAGCGGTGATCGTGCCCGCCATGCCGGGCAGCCCGGCGTCGATCAGCACCCACTCGCGGTCCTTGGCGCCGGGCAAGCCGAACAGCAGGACGTTGACCAGCAGCAGCCGCTTGCTGGCGAGGTCGGGCGCCAACTCCAGCACGCCGCCGTCGCGCTCGATGCCGGCTTCGTCCGCCGTGGTCAAAGGTATCTGCTGCGCCATCGCGGTTCCCCCGTTGCCGGCCGGGAACGCGGCCGTGGACGGTCCGGTTTGCCGGGCAAGCCCAACCCTTCGATAATCCTCGAACCAGGGTTGACGAACCAGCATTCCCATAACATTTTGGCTTTACACGTAATGTCGGAATAATGCCATGGACTCCAAGCAAGCAGTGGGCGCGTTCAATGCGCTCGCCCATGAGAACCGGCTCGCGATCTATCGGCTTCTCGTCGAGGGCGGACCCAACGGCTTGCCCGCCGGCGTCATCGCCGGACAACTGGGCGTGCCGCCGTCATCGCTGACGTTCCACCTGCAGCACCTCCTGCGTGCGGGGTTGGTGAGCCAGCGGCGGCTCAGCCGCCAGCTCATCTACGCGGCGGATTTCGCCGCCATGAACGGCGTCGTGGCGTACCTCACCGAGAACTGCTGCAGCAGGACCTGTCAAGCAACGCCTGGCTGCGCTCCGGCTCGCGTGCCTGCAACCCCGGCGGCGCTGGCCGCCCGCATCCAGAGGAAGTCAGCATGAAGCGCCTGCACCTGCACGTCTCGGTCGATGACCTGGCCGGGTCCATCCGGTTCTACTCGACCCTGTTCGCCGCTGACCCGACTGTCACGAAAGACGACTATGCCAAATGGATGCTGGACGATCCGAGCGTCAATTTCGCCATCTCCGCCCGCAGCGGCCAGCGGGGCCTCGATCATGTCGGCATCCAGGTCGAAACCCAGGCGGAGCTGCAAGAGGTCTACGCCCGGCTGCGTCAGGCCGACCACCCGGTCAGCGAGCAGGGGGCCACGACCTGCTGCTATGCCCGATCGGAAAAGGCCTGGATCACGGACCCGCAAGGCCTGCCCTGGGAGACCTTCCTCACCACGGGCGAAAGCACGGCCTATGGCGACAAGGCCGATCTCGGCCCGGTTCGCACGGCCAGCCCAGAACCAGCTTGCTGCGCCAGCCCTGCCGAAGCCGTCGCGAACGGCCCGCAAATCTCGGCCGGTTGTTGCGCTGCCGCCTGACGAAATGCGCCACTCCCGCGGGCGCTGCGGCTGGTAACAGCTCGCCGCCGGGGCCATGCTGTGCGCCTGTGTGCACCGTCATCACCCTGCACCGGCCGGGCCATGCCTGGCCGCTGCTGCTCGCCGCCAACCGGGACGAGCGGCTGGACCGCGCCTGGGACGCCCCGGCCGCCCATTGGCCGGACCGGCCCGGGG